>NZ_WHOV01000274.1:0-305 GCF_009765395.1 Pseudomonas sp. BAV 4579
CTCAGCGCCAACCGACGACGGTCCTGTGCCGCGCTTCCAACACCACAGCCCGGCGCAGCCGGGCTGTGGTGGCTCCTGTGCTCTTGCAGACGTAAAGCAGCATCTGCCTAACAGGCACTACTCCACCGTCTCCGCCGCGTCCTTTAGTCCCCTCTCCCCCCGGGAGAGGGCTAGGGTGAGGGCAATCCCAGCTACGTCGCTTCACGCTTCCGCTAGCCGATTAGCTGCTCCCAGCGCCCAAGCGCCTGGCCAACTTTTCCCGCCCCCAAGACAACACCCCCGCCAGAGTGATCTGAGCGGGGGTG
>NZ_WHOV01000034.1:0-40090 GCF_009765395.1 Pseudomonas sp. BAV 4579
GTGGAAGCCGGCGTCAAGCTGCGCGGCGCCGAAAAGGTTGCACGCATCCCGGTAAAGATCATTCCCACCGAGGAGCTGCCGCGCAAGCCGGACTGGATCCGCGTGCGCATCCCGGTCACCCCCGAGGTCGAGCGCATCAAGCAGCTGCTGCGCAAGCACAAGCTGCACAGTGTCTGCGAAGAGGCCTCCTGCCCGAACCTGGGCGAGTGCTTCTCCGGTGGCACCGCCACCTTCATGATCATGGGTGACATCTGCACCCGTCGCTGCCCCTTCTGCGACGTTGGCCATGGCCGACCGAAGCCGCTGGACGTGGACGAGCCGAAGAACCTGGCGGTGGCCATCGCCGACCTGGGGCTGAAGTACGTGGTCATCACCTCGGTGGACCGCGACGACCTGCGCGACGGCGGTGCCCAGCACTTCGTCGATTGCCTGCGCGAGATCCGCAAGCTGACCCCCGGCATCCAGCTGGAGACCCTGGTGCCGGACTATCGCGGTCGCATGGACGTCGCCCTGGCCATCACCGAGCAGGAGCCGCCGGATGTCTTCAACCACAACCTGGAGACCGTGCCGCGCCTGTACAAGGCGGCGCGTCCGGGTTCGGACTTCGAGTGGTCGCTGGACCTGCTCCAGAACTTCAAGAAGCGCGTGCCCCTCGTGCCGACCAAGTCCGGCCTGATGCTGGGCCTGGGCGAGACCGACGAGGAAGTCATCGAGGTCATGCAGCGCATGCGCGAGCACGAGATCGACATGCTGACCCTTGGCCAGTACCTGCAGCCCTCGCGCAACCACCTGCCGGTGCAGCGCTTCGTCCACCCGGATACCTTCGCCTGGTTTGCCGAGGAAGGTGCCAGGATGGGCTTCAAGAACGTGGCCTCGGGTCCGCTGGTGCGTTCCTCGTACCATGCCGACCAGCAGGCACACGGCGCCAAGAAGATCAGCTGATCCTCGCGTCGCAATAAAAAAGGGCATCCACGGGCTGCCCTATTTTTGTGGATAGACACCTTCACCCCCGCCGATCCGTTTTCAGCACCCTCTCCCTGGAGAGAGGGTTGGGGTGAGGGCGCGCGCCGTCAGCCGCGCAGCACGCCATCCACCAGCGCCTTGGCTTCTTCCTGGATACGACCCAGGTGGGCTTCGCCCTCGAAGCTCTCGGCGTAGATCTTGTAGACGTCCTCGGTACCCGAAGGACGGGCGGCGAACCAGCCGTTCTCGGTGACCACCTTGAGGCCACCGATGGCGGCGCCGTTGCCGGGCGCCTCGGTAAGGATGGCGGTGATCGGCTGGCCGGCCAGCTCCTTGGCGGTGACCTGGGCAGCGGAGAGCTTGCCGAGGCGGGCCTTCTGCTCGCGGTCGGCGGCGGCGTCGATGCGCTGGTAGACCGGGGCGCCGAAGCGTTCGGTCAGGGCCTGGTAGCGCTCGCCCGGGTCCTTGCCGGTCACGGCGGTGATTTCCGCGGCCAGCAGGCCGAGGATGAGGCCGTCCTTGTCGGTGGACCAGGCGCCGCCGGCCTTGCGCAGGAAGGACGCGCCGGCGGATTCCTCGCCGCCGAAGCCCAGGCTGCCATCCAGCAGGCCGTCGACGAACCACTTGAAGCCTACCGGCACTTCCACCACCTGGCGGCCGATGCCCTGGGCGACGCGGTCGATCATCGAGGAGGACACCAGGGTCTTGCCGATGCCGGCCTGCGGGCTCCACTGCGGACGGTGGGTGAAGAGGTATTCGATGGCCACCGCCAGGTAGTGGTTGGGATTGAGCAGGCCCACCGAGCGGGCGACGATGCCGTGACGGTCATGGTCGGTGTCGCAGGCGAAGGAGACGTCGAATCTGTCCTTGTTCTCGATCAGGCCGGCCATGGCGTGGGGCGAGCTGCAGTCCATGCGGATCTTGCCGTCCCAGTCCAGGCGCACGAAGCGGAAGGTCTGGTCGATGCGGGTGGACAGCACCTCCAGCGGCAGGCCATAGCGCTCGGCGATGCGCGGCCAGTAGTGCACCCCGGCGCCGCCGAGGGGATCGACGCCAAAGGTCAGGCCGGAGCCGCGAATGGCCTCCAGGTCGATGACCTGGCCCAGGCCGCCGACATAGCTGTCGAGGAAGTCGAACTTATGAGTGGTGGACGCCTTGAGCGCCTGGCGGTACTCCATCCGCTTGACGCCGTCGAGACCGGCCACCAGCAGGGCATTGGCGCGGTCCTGAATACTCTTGGTGACGTTGGTGTCGGCCGGGCCGCCATTGGTGGGGTTGTACTTGAAGCCGCCATCGGCCGGCGGATTGTGCGACGGGGTGATGACGATGCCATCGGCCAGGCCCGAGCTGCGGCCGGCGTTGTATTCGAGGATGGCGTTGGACAGCGCCGGGGTGGGCGTATAGCCCGGCTCGCCGTTGGTCTCGGCGCAACCCGCGTCGATGCGCACTTCCACGCCGTTGGCGGCGAGCACTTCCAGGGCGGAGATGAAGGCCGGCTCGGACAGCGCATGGGTGTCCATGCCCATGAACAGCGGGCCGTCGACGCCCTGGGCCTTACGGTATTCGCAGATGGCCTGGGTGATGGCGAGGATGTGCCATTCGTTGAAGCTGCCCTTGAGCGAGGAACCGCGGTGCCCGGAGGTGCCAAAGGCGACCTGCTGACCCGGATCGCTGGGGTCGGGGCGATCGCTGTAGTAGCGTGCCACCAGGCGCGGCAGGTGGGTCAGGGTATTCTCGTCGGGGAGGCGTCCTGCGTTGGGAGCGAGCGTCATGAAAGCGTCCTGTATACGTCGGAAAGAGGCAGCGGTCGGGCACAGGCCCGGGTCTGAAGGGGCGCTGTGGCACGGCGACCCTTCAATTACGCCCATAGACCCTGCTGCCCGTCGAAGGTGCAGCCTACACCGGCTGGACCTGACAGCACTGTGACGGATTCAGCCAAGATAGCCCAGGCGCAGCAGATAATGCAGGACGGCGTAGGCTCCCAGTAGCAGCAATCCAGCAAAGAACAGCCGGCGGAACAGGCGCTCATCGAGGCGCTGACGCACGCGCTGGCCCAGTCCCATGCCCAGGAGGGCCGGGAGCAGCAACAGGCTGGAAGCACCCAGGTGCTCGACCGCCAGTCCGTTCTGCCACCAGAGGCCCACCAGCAAGGCCAGGGTGGCGACGGTGAAGCTCAGCCCCAGGGCCTCGATCAGCTGTTCCTTGTCCAGCGCCAGACTCTGCAGGTAGGGCACCGCCGGCAGCACGAAGACGCCGGTCATGCCGGTGATCAGACCCGTGACGAAACCCACCAGCGGAGCGACCTTCCCTTCATGACGACCGGGCGCGGGCAGGCGCCAGCCCGTCCAGCCGATCAGGCCGTAGGCGACCAGCACCGCACCGAGCGCGGCGGCGAGTCCGGCGCCATCGCTCCCGGTCAGCAGCGGGATGCTGAGCAGGGTGCCCGGCACCAGGGCCAGTTGCAGCGGCAACAGGCGTTTGAACGTCTGCCGGGGCGAGGGACCGGCGCAGAATTGCCAGACGTTGGTGAGCAGGGAGGGTATCAGCAGCAGGGCGGCGGCTTCGGCGGGTGTCATCAGCAGTGCCAGCAGACTCATGGCGACGGTGGGCAGGCCCAGGCCCAGCACGCCCTTGGTCAGACCCGCGAGCACGAAAATCAGGGTACAGAGCAGCAGGGTCATGGTCGCCTCCTCGGGTGGAGGCGTTACAATGGATTTCAGGACCGCAGGTGAGAAGCCGGGATTGGCGAAGGCTGCCTACGGTCGGCACAGAGGCTCTCCGGCGATGCGCTACGACCTGCTCGACCTGCGTCTGTTTCTCCACGTCGTGGCAGCACGCAGCATCACCCTGGGCGCCGAGCGCAGCCACCTGGCGCTGCCTTCCGCCAGTGCCCGCATCAAGGCCCTGGAAGACAGCCTGGGAACGCCGCTGCTGATCCGCCACGCGCGTGGCGTACGCCCCACGCCGGCTGGCGTGACCCTGGAGCGCCATGCCCGGGCGATCCTGTTGCGGCTGGAGGAAATGGACCAGGACCTGGCTGGCGCGGTGGCGGACAGCCGGACGCGGGTACGGCTGTTGGGCAACGGTGCTACGGTGATGGAACATCTGGATGAGCCCCTGGCCGCTTTCCTCCAGGCGCAGCCCAAGGTGGACGTGGAAGTCGAGGGGCTGCCCAGCTCACGCATAGTGCTGGCGCTCCGCGAAGGTAGCGCCGACCTGGGAATCTTCGTGGCGGCGCCGGGTTTGGAGGATCTGCAGATTCGGCCCTTTCGCGACGATCCCCTGGTGCTGGTCGCTGCGCCGGGTCGCCTGCCTTTGCCGGATGGGGAGGCGGTCGATTTCGCGCGACTGCTCGAGCAGCCCTTCGTCGGCCTGTCTCGCGGCAATGCCCTGCAGCTCCATGTGGAAGCCCAGGCGGCGCAGTGGGGCCGGGAGCTGGCGATCCGCATTCGGGTGCCGAGTCCGATCCAGGCCTGCGCTCTGGTCGCCCGCGGTCTGGGCCTGGCGATCCTGCCGGCTGCCAGTCTGCTCCGGGCAGGACCGGGCGTGGCGCTGGCCAGCCACCCGCTGCGCGATGCCTGGGCGCGTCGCGAACTGGTGGTGGGCTGCCGGGACGGCAACGAGCTGTCGCCGGCGGCGGCAGCCTTGCTGGAGCTGCTGGTGGAGACCGGAAGGGAGGGTGTCGAAGCGCGCTGATCGGCGACCCGATCTCGGTTGAGATACGGATCGCCGGCAGGCGTCAGCCGCGCAGTTTGTCCAGCAGCTGATGATTGGGATAGCCGTCGGCGGGCCAGCCCTGGGACTGCTGATAGGCGCGGATGGCCTTGCGGGTGTTGGCGCCGATGATGCCGTCGGCGCTGCCCGGGTCCAGGCCCAGCGCGGCCAGGCGCTGCTGCAGTTCGACGCGCTCGCTGCGGCTCAGCGGCAGATCGTCGGTGGGCCAGTTGCCGGCGATCTGGCCGGCGTCGCGATAGCGCTCCGAGAGCAGCGCCACGCCCAGGGCATAGGAGCTGGAGTTGTTGTACTTGAGGATGGTGCGGAAATTGTTGAACACCAGGAAGGCCGGGCCGCGATGGCCGGCGGGCAGCAGCAGCGAAGCGCTATCGCTCGGCTGGGCGGCCGGTTGCGGCAGGCCGAGGCCCTGGATGCCCAGGGCGTTCCACTCGGCCAGGCTCTTGCGCACGCCCATGTCGGCCAGGCTGTAGTCGAAGTTGGCCGGCACCCGGACCTCGTAGCCCCAGGGCTTGCCGTCCTGCCAGCCGGAGGCCTTGAGGTAGTTGGCGGTGGAGGCCAGGGCATCGGCGGTGGAACCCCAGATGTCGCGGCGACCGTCGCCGTCGAAGTCCACCGCATACTGGTCGTAGGTGGTGGGGATGAACTGGGTCTGGCCCATGGCGCCGGCCCAGGAGCCGATCATGCGGTCGGCGGTGACGTCGCCGTGCTGCAGGATGCCGAGGGCGGCGATGAGCTGGTCCTGGGCGAAGTCCGGGCGGCGACCTTCATAGGCGAGGGTGGCCAGGGAGCGGATGACGCCCTTGTTGCCCATGTTGTTGCCGTAGTTGCTCTCCATGCCCCAGAAGGCGACCAGGCGCGCCGGCTCGATGCCGTAGCGGGCTTCCAGGGAGGCCAGCAGCCCGGCCTGCTGGATCAGCAGACTCTTGCCATTGCGCACCCGCAGGGGCGAGACGGCGGATTCCAGGTATTCCCAGACCGGCTTGGTGAATTCCGGCTGGCTGCGATCGGCGGCGATCACCGCCGGGTCGGGTTGCACGCCAATGAAGGCCTGGTCGAAGGTGGCGGCGGATATGCCCCGGCCCAGGGCCAGGGCGCGGAAACGGCTACGCCACTGCTCGAAGCTTTCCTCCGGTTGCGGCATGGCCTCGGCCGCCGAGACGGGGGCGTTCGCCGCGGGTGCGGGCTTGGGCGAGGAGGGCGAAGAGGGCGCCGCGGTGGGCGTCGTTGGAGTCTGGGCGCAGGCGGCCAGGGCGGCGGTCAGCAGGGTGACCAGGGTTCCGGCGAGGAGGCCGCCGGTCTTGAATCCGCGGGTTTTCCCGAATTGCATCTGTCTCCACCGGACGTCTAGGCAGGAAAGCTCACCTTAGCACGGCCCGGGTCCCGACGTCTGTCAGGCGTCTGCACGCGGCTTTCAGGCGGCCAGAAAGACCGAAGCCTTCTCGTCTTGCAACGAGAAGGCTTCGCGGCGGTAGCTGCCTTTGCCCTTGGCGGGTTTTTCCTGGCGCGGGCGATAACGGGGATCGCTGACGAGGACCTTGGCCTTGTTGGGGCCGCGACTGTATTTCTTGGCCATGGTGCGGATTCCTAGTGAGGGGGGTTCCCCCTTGATGGGGGCGCGCCAGTCTATTGCAAGGGCCGTAGATTGCAAGGCGCGGCCAGCATCAGGAGCGGGGCAGGGACAGCCGCTTGCCGGCGAGCGTCAGCGCCAGGCTGGCGAGGGTCAGCCAGACCTCGCCGGGCGCCTGGCCCTTGATCTGTTCGTCGGCGACCTGGGCCTCGCGCAGCAGGGCTTCCAGCCGGCGGGCACCCTGGCGCTGCAGGGCGCGGCTGACCAGCGGACGCCGCTTGTCCCATACCGGCGGCTTGACCTGGGTGAAGGCGCGTTCCAGCGGCGTACCGCTTTCCTGCAGATGGGCCAGGTTGGCCAGCAGGCGCAGTTCCCGGGCCAGCGCCCAGAGCACCACGGCCGCTTCCACGCCTT
This sequence comes from Pseudomonas sp. BAV 4579, assembly GCF_009765395.1. Taxonomy (NCBI): domain Bacteria; kingdom Pseudomonadati; phylum Pseudomonadota; class Gammaproteobacteria; order Pseudomonadales; family Pseudomonadaceae; genus Pseudomonas; species Pseudomonas sp. BAV 4579. Next base: position 6,680 of record NZ_WHOV01000034.1, read on the forward strand.
CGCCGCGCAGGCCTTCGAGGATGCGCAGGGCGTGCTCCGCATCGCCGGCCAGGGCGGCGTCCAGCAGGCCGAAGACGTCGTAGCGGGCGCTGTCGGCCACCGAGGCGCGTACGGTCTCGGCATCCACCTGGGAGCCTTCGATGAGCAGGCGGAGCTTTTCGATCTCCTGCGCCGCGGCCAGCAGGTTGCCTTCCACCCGCTCGGCGATCAGCTCGACGGCTTCGGGGGTGGCGGCCAGCCCCAGGCGCGACAGGCGCTGGTTGATCCACAGCGGCAACTGCGCCAGTTCCACCGGCCAGATCTGCACGAAGTGCGCCTGCGGGTGCTCCAGCAGGGCCTTGGCCCATTTGGTCTTCTGGGCGGCGGCATCGAGGCGCGGCAGGCTGATCAGCAGCAGGGTGTCCTCGGCCGGGCGGGCGAGATAGTCGAGCAGGGCGGCGGAGCCCTTGTCGCCCGGCTTGCCGGTGGGCAGGCGCAATTCGAGGATACGTTTCTGCGCGAACAGCGAGAGGCTGGCGCCGGCCTCGTAGAGACGACCCCAGTCGAAGCCGGCATCGACGTCGAAGACCTCACGCTCGTCGAAGCCCTGGGCGCGGGCCGCGCCACGAATGGCGTCGCTGGCTTCCTGGCAGAGCAGGGGCTCATCGCCACTGACCGCATAGACGGCGGACAGCGAGCCCTGGAGCTGCTTGCCCAGCTGATTGGCGTTGAGTTTCATGCTGAACCGGAAGGGCAAACCGGAGCCTTGCGGCTCCGGCTGTGGCGCTTAGCGCGCGGGGGTGGGGATGTCGATCGGCGACTGCTGCGGCGGGGCGGACTCGCGGGCACGGCGGTCGGCGTCGGCCTTGGCGGCGGCACGGGCGTCGGCGTCGCGCTGCAGCTTCTCCAGGCGCTCCGGTGTCAGGGCCTGCAGGCGGGCGGCCAGCTGCTGCACCAGTTCGCGGCGCATCTCGCGACGCAGCTGGTCCTTCTGCTGCTCGGAACCGACGATGTTGTTCTGGTCGGTCACGTAGTAGCGCTGGGTTTCCAGGTAGTCGCTGACCAGCACCGCCTGGTTCTTGCCGACGATGGTATAGGGCTGACGGGTGGTCAGCTCGACCTCGGCACTGCGGGCGCCGCTGGTGTAGCTGGCGGTGCGCTCGCTCTGGGCTTCGCCGCCCAGATCCAGGGTGTAGGGCGCGCCCGAGGTGATCCGGACATGGGCGTCCTCGAGCATGTCGCGCACGTCCTTGACGGTCTGGCCATAGGCGTCGCGCGCCGTCAGGTTCAGCTCGTTCACGGTCAGGCGGGTTTCGCCGGTGCCACGCAGCTGGAAGCCGCAGGCGGTCAGCAGGGTCGCCAGGCCGACTACCGCAAGGCCGGGGAGAATCCGTTTCTTCATCTGTTGTCTGCTCCGTTCGCGTGTCTTAGTTGGCGACGATGTTGACCAGTTTACCCGGGACCACGACCACCTTGCGGATGGTCAGGCCCTCGGTGAAGCGTGCCACGTTCTCGTTGGCGCGGGCGGCGGCCTCGATGGCCTCGCGGCTGGCATCGGCCGGTACTTCGATCTGGCCGCGCAGCTTGCCGTTCACCTGGATGACGATCTGCAGACTGTCCTGCACCAGGGCGCTTTCGTCCACCTGCGGCCAGCGGGCGTCGATGACCGCATCGCTGTGGCCCAGCTGCTGCCAGAGACCGTGGGCGATGTGCGGGGTGATGGGGGCCAGCAGCAGGGTGACGGCCTCCAGGCCCTCCTGCAGCAGACGGCGATCGGTGTCGCTGTCCTGGGCGGCCTTTTCCAGCACGTTCATCAGAGTCATGACCGCGGCGATGGCGGTGTTGAACTTGTGATGCTGACCGATATCCTGGCTGGCCTGACGGATCGCCAGGTGGATGGCGCGACGCACCTCCTTCTGCGCCGGCGACAGCTCGCCGAGGGCAGCGGCGCCCGGTAGACCCTGGGTGACGTGGGCCTGGGCCAGACGCCAGACGCGGCGCAGGAAGCGGCTAGCGCCCTCGACGCCGGAATCGGACCATTCCAGACTCATGTCCGGCGGCGAGGCGAACATCATGAACAGCCGGCAGGTGTCGGCGCCGTACTGGTCGATCATCGCCTGGGGATCGACGCCGTTGTTCTTCGACTTGGACATCTTCTCGACGCCGCCGATTTCCACCGGCCGGCCGTCGCTCTTCAGGCGCGCGCCGATCACCTTGGCCTTGGCATCGCGCTCCACCTCGACATCGGCCGGGTTGAACCAGTCCTTGCTGCCGTTGGGCAGGGTGCGGTAGTAGGTCTCGGCCACCACCATGCCCTGGGTCAGCAGATTCTCGAAGGGCTCGTCGGAATCGATCAGGCCCTGGTCGCGCATCAGCTTGTGGAAGAAGCGCGAATAGAGCAGGTGCAGGATGGCGTGCTCGATGCCGCCGATATACTGGTCGACGGGCAGCCAGTAGTTGGCTTCTTCCTTGTCCAGCATGCCGCCGGTGAAGTTCGGCGAGGCATAGCGGGCGAAGTACCAGGAGCTTTCGACGAAGGTGTCCATGGTGTCGGTTTCGCGACGCGCCGGCTGGCCGTTGCGCGGATCGACGGTCTCGTAGAATTCCGGCATGCGCGCCAGGGGCGAGCCGGCGCCGTCCGGCACCACGTCCTCGGGCAGCACCACCGGCAGCAGGTCGGCCGGGACCGGGATGTCAATGCCGTCGTCACCGTGGATGATGGGGATCGGGCAGCCCCAGTAGCGCTGGCGGCTGATGCCCCAGTCGCGCAGGCGGAACTGGGTGCGCGGCTGACCCAGGCCCTTGGCCTGCAGATCGGCGCCGATGGCGTCGAAGGCGGCGTCGTAGGCGAGGTTGTCATAGGCGCCGGAATTGATCAGGAAGCCTTCCTTGCTGCCGTACCAGTCCTTCCACTGCACCGGGTCGAACTGGTAGCGCTCGTATTCCGCGGGGCTGAAGTCGTCCGGATTGGCCAACACGCGGGTGGCCTCTGCGGTATCCACCACCTGGACGATGGGCAGCTGGTACTTGTTGGCGAATTCGAAGTCACGCTCGTCGTGACCGGGCACGGCCATGACCGCGCCGTCGCCGTAGTGCATCAGCACATAGTTGGCGACCCACACCGGCAGGCGCGCGTCGGTCAGCGGATGGCGGACGAACAGGCCGGTATCCAGGCCCTTCTTCTCCTGGGTGGCGATGTCGGCTTCGGCGACGCCGCCGCGCTTGCACTCGTCGATGAAGGCCTGCAGCTCGGCGTTGCCCTGGGCGGCCTGGGTGGCCAGCAGGTGTTCGGCGGCCACGGCGACATAGGTGGCGCCGAGCAGGGTGTCGGGGCGGGTGGTGAAGACCTTCAGGGTACCTTCGGCGCCGATGCTGTCCTGGTCATAGGGGAATTGCACCTCCATGCCGCGGGACTTGCCGATCCAGTTGCGCTGCATGGTCTTGACCTGCTCGGGCCAGCCGGGCAGGCCGTCGAGGGAGGTCAGCAACTCTTCTGCATAGTCGGTGATGCGGAAGTAGTACATGGGGATCTCGCGCTTCTCGATCAGCGCACCGCTGCGCCAGCCGCGGCCGTCGATGACCTGCTCGTTGGCCAGTACGGTCTGGTCCACCGGATCCCAGTTCACCGTGCCGTTCTTGCGGTAGATGATGCCCTTCTCGAACAGCTGGGTGAACAGCCACTGCTCCCAGCGATAGTAGTCGGGCTTGCAGGTGGTGACCTCGCGGGACCAGTCGATCGCCAGTCCCAGGCTCTGCAGCTGGGACTTCATGTAGGCGATGTTCTCGTAGGTCCACTTGGCCGGGGCCACGCCGTTCTTCATGGCGGCGTTTTCCGCGGGCATGCCGAAGGCGTCCCAGCCCATGGGCTGCAGGACGTTCTTGCCCAGCATCCGCTGGTAGCGGGCGATGACGTCGCCGATGGTGTAGTTGCGCACGTGCCCCATGTGCAGCTTGCCGCTGGGGTAGGGGAACATCGACAGGCAGTAGAACTTCTCCTGGCCCGGGCGCATGGTGGCCTTGAAGGACAGATTCTGGTCCCAGAAGGACTGGGCGGCGGCTTCTATTTCGCGAGGCTGATAGTGTTCGTGCATGGGCGTGTCGAGGGCTGCAGAGGCGTTTGATCGAGCCGCCAAGCATACATGACCCCCCGAGCGCGGGGAAATGTCCCGGTCCGCCGCTTGTTTCGCACTCTGGGGGAGGCAGGGTTGGAAGGGCCGTACTAGGCTGTTCAAACGTCCGTTCAATTACCCGGGAGGATGATCGCCATCATGGGAAAGTTTCGACGCGAGTCCGAAAAGCTGCCCGTCGACGTGCGCCTGCAACGGCGCCTGGCGCTGGCGCTGGATGAGGCGGTGACCCAGGAACGCCTCTATGACAGTGCCAACGGGGAAGTCGAGGTGCAGGGCCTGAGTCCGGCCGAATATGCCCTGGTCAAGCGCTGGCTGGCGCGCCATCAGGCAGCCGATGCCGCCCTGGCCTGTTGCCTGGGCTGTGGCCGGGTCCAGCCGGCGGGGGCCTTCTGTACCCAGTGTCAGGGTCGACAACTGCTGGTCGACAGTCCTTCTGCCCCGGTTGGCGCTCCCCTACACTAGGCGCCGCCGCGACCCGGAGGTCGCCCCCGACCGGAGGGACCATGGGTCTGCGCTACTTCTTCAAGCAATTGCTGCTGCCACCGGGCGGCCTGCTGCTGCTCCTGCTGCTGGGCTGGTGGTTGCGCCGGCGTTACCCGCGCCTGGGCCTGGCCTGTTTCCTGGGTGGTCTGCTGGGCCTCTGGGCCAGCACCCTGCCGGTCGTGGTGGAGACAGGTGGGCGCCTGCTGGAACGCGATGCCGCGCTGCCCGAGGCGCGCTGGGCGACGCTTGCCCAGCAGGCCGACGCCATCGTGGTGCTGGGCGCCGGTCGCGAAGTGGACGATCCGGGCTGGGCGGGCGATGCCGCCAGCCATCTGGCCGTGGAACGACTGCGCTATGCGGCGCGGCTGGCCAAGGCCAGTGGCCTGCCGGTGCTGATCACCGGGGGCTCGCCCCATGACCGCCCGCTGAGCGAGGCGGCGCTGATGACCGAGGTGATGGAGCGCGATCTGGGGGTGCCGGTGCGCTGGCAGGAAGGCGCCAGTCGCACCACCTGGGAAAACGCCACCCTCAGTGCGCCGCTGCTGCGCGAGGCGGGAGTGAAGCGGGTGGTGCTGGTGACCCAGGCCTATCACATGGCTCGTTCGCGCTGGTGTTTCGAACGGCAGGGCCTGCAGGTGGTGGCCGCGCCCATGGGCTTCATCGGTGTCGCCAATGCCCGGCCCTTCGGTGGCTGGCTGCCGGAAGCCAAGGCGGTCGAGCAGACCGCCCAGTTGCTCAACGAGGCCGCCGGGCTATTGCTCTATCCGCTCGCCTATCGCTGAGAGCTGTTCAAAGTCTGCTGCGCGTCGGCCAAACGGCGTTGAAAATGGCTTCGAAATGCTCATTTACGTTTGTAAACCCGAGCGCGGGTCCGATCCGCTTCCTCAGCCATTTTCGTGGGGCCGCCTAGGCCTTGTTTGACTCTAGCTCGCTAGACTTTGAACTAGCTCTGGGTGACCACCAGCGGTGCCTCTTCGGGGCGATCCTGCCGACGCAGCAGCAGGCCCCACAGCAGCACCAGGGCGGAAAAGATCGCCAATGGCCAGAGGCGGTAGTGCAGATAGGGCGTCAGGCCATCCATGGGTACCACGCTGCCCTGCAGCACGCCGACCTCGAAGGCCGGGATCTGCCGGCTGATGCGACCGAAGGGGTCGACCAGGGCGGTGATGCCATCGTTGGTGACCCTGACCAGCCAGCGACCGCTTTCCAGGGCGCGCATCTGCGCCATCTGCAGGTGCTGTTGCGGACCGATGGACTTGCCGAACCAGGTGTCGTTGCTGATGGTGAGCAGCAGCTGACTGCGGGCCGCCATGCTGGCGACGAATTCCGGATAGACCACCTCGTAGCAGATGTAGGGCGCCACGCGATAGCCCTTCACCAGCAGCGGCTCCTGCTGTTCGGGACCGCGGACGAAGTCGGACATGGGCAGATCGAAGAAGCCGATCAGGCCACGCAGGTATTCCTGCAGCGGTACGTATTCGCCAAAGGGCACCAGCTTCTGCTTGTAGTAGGTACCCGAGCCGTTGCCGACCGCGGTGATGCTGTTGAAGTAACGCGAATCGCCGTCGGCGTCGCGTTCGCGGGCGGGCAGGCCGGTCACCAGGGCGCCGCCATGGGCCGCCACCTGGGCACCTTCGGCGGCGAGGAAGTCACCGACGTATTCGCGCAGCACGGGAATGGCGTTTTCCGGCCAGACCACCAGGTCGGCATCGCCTTGCTCGGCGGTGCGGTCGCGATAGAGCGCCAGGGTGGCACGGGCGTGGTCGGGATTCCACTTGAGTTCCTGGGCGATGTTGCCCTGGACCCCGGCGACCTTGAGCGGCGCGCCCGCGGGTTGCGTCCAGACCTGGCCCTTAAAGACATCGCCGGCGACCCAGGGCAGGGCCACCAGCACCAGGCTCGCGACCAGGGCGAGCGGCCGCATGATCAGGCGCGGGGCGTTGACCAGCAGCGCCGCGGTAAAGGCCAGCGCGGCCGAGATCAGCCAGACGCCGCCCAGGGGTGCCAGGCCCTGCAGGGGGCCGCTGAGCTGGCTGTAACCCAGCAGCAGCCAGGGAAAGCCGGTGAGCGCCCAGCTGCGGAACAGCTCCAGGGCGAACCAGAGGCCGGCAAAGGTCAGGGCGTCGCCCAGGGGCGCCTGGTTGCGTCTCAGGCACAGTGCCCAGAGTCCGGCGGGCAGGGCGAAGAACAGGGCGATGCCGGCGCAGAAGCCCACGGTGAGGAACAGCGCCAGGGGCACCGGCGCGGCACCGTAGGTGTGGATGCTGACGTAGATCCAGCTGGTGCCGGCGAGAAAGGCGCCGAAGCCGTAGCACCAGCCACGCAGCAGGGCGCGCCAGGCACCGAGCCCCTTGAGGCCCAGGTAGAAGAGACCGGCGGACAGCAGTGCCAGCGGCCAGATGTTGAAGGGGGCCAGCGCCAGGGGCGTGAGGGCACCGGCGAAGAGCGCCAGAAGGTTGCCCTTCCAGCCGGGTTGAGAGATCCAGCGCATCGAAAATCCTTGGTCCGATCGAGGCTGCGCAAGCTTACTCGTCGCCGCGAAGGAGTGCCAAAGGCGCGTGCGGGGGAGAGCGAGGCAGGTCGCAGTTGGGGGAGGGGGAGAAAAGCGATCGCGGCCATGGTGGTCCGCCGATGCGGCCGCTCCTACAGTAGTGTCCGTGCCTGTAGGAGCGGCCCATGGCCGCGATGCGATCGATAGCGTATTGCCCTCGCCTCAGGGGAGAGGGGGCAAGAGCGGCTAGCGGTTGACCGGGGTGACCCGCAGCAGGTGGATGCGGCGGCCGTCGGCGTTGAGCACGCGGAAGCGGAAGTCGTCGATCACCGTTTCCTCGTTGCGGTTGGGCAGGTGACCCAGACGATTCATCACCAGGCCACCGGCGGTGTCGGCCTCGGCATCGGCGAAGCGGGTTTCCAGGGTCTCGTTGAGCGTCTCTATGGGGGTGAGCGCCTTGACCACGAAGTCGCCGTTGGGCAGCGACTTGATGAAGCTCTCTTCCTCCACGTCGTGCTCGTCCTCGATCTCGCCGACGATCTGTTCCAGCACGTCCTCGATGGTCACCAGGCCGGCGACGCCGCCGTATTCGTCCACCACGATGGCCATGTGGCTGTGGGTCGAGCGAAATTCCCGCAGCAGCACGTTGAGACGCTTGGACTCGGGCACGAAGGTGGCCGGGCGCAAGGCGGTCTTGAAGTCGAAGACCCGCGCCTGGTCCAGCAGCAGCGGCAGCAGGTCCTTGGCCAGCAGCAGGCCGAGCACGTCGTCGGGGCCGTCGCCGATCACCGGATAGCGGGAATGCGCCGCCTCGATCACCGCCGGCAGGAATTCCGCCGGGGTCTGCTGGGCGCGGATGCTGATGATCTGCGAGCGCGGCACCATGATGTCGCGCACCTGCAGGTCGGCCACCGAGATGGCGCCCTCGACGATGGACAGCACTTCGCTGTCGAGCACCTTGTTCTCGTGCGCCTCGCGCAGCAGCTCCAGCAGTTCCTCGCGACTCTTGGGTTCATGGGCAAAGGCCTGGACGATGCGTTCCAGCCAGGAACGATGCCCAGTGCCTGATCGATCTTCGTTCATGTGTCTGTCATTCACCGTAGGGATCGGGGTAGCCCAGTTCAGCGAGCAATTGGCGTTCCAGTTCTTCCATCTCCTCGGCTTCGTCATCGTCCAGATGATCGTAGCCGAGCAGGTGCAGGCAGCCGTGGATGACCAGGTGCGCCCAGTGCGCCGCGGCGGGCTTGCCTTGTTCGGCGGCCTCGCGCGCCACCACGGGGGCGCAGATCACCAGATCGCCGAGCAGGGGGATATCGAGGAATTCGTCCGGCACGTCGGCCGGGAAGGACAGCACGTTGGTGGCGTAATCCTTGTGCCGCCAGGTGCGATTCAGCTCGCGGCCTTCGTCTTCGTCCACCAGGCGGATGGTGAGTTCCGAGTCGCCCTGGCGGGCGCGCAGGGCCAGTTCACACCAGCGGCGTAAGTCCGGCTCCTCGGGGAGGTCGGCCGCCTCGCTGGCGACCTGGACGTCCAGCTCAATCGCCATGGCGATCCTCTCCCTGAGCACGCGGCTTGTCCTGCAGCGCCTCGAAGCGGTCGTAGGCCTCGACGATACGCTGCACCAGCGGGTGGCGCACCACGTCCTTGGATTCGAAGTGGGTGAAGCCGATGCCGGGCACGTCGCGGAGGACCTCGATGACGTGCTTGAGGCCCGACTTGGTGCCGCGCGGAAGGTCGACCTGGGTGACGTCACCGGTGATCACCGCGGTGGAGCCGAAACCGATCCGGGTCAGGAACATCTTCATCTGCTCGAGGGTGGTGTTCTGACTTTCGTCGAGAATGATGAAGCTATTGTTGAGGGTGCGGCCGCGCATGTAGGCCAGCGGCGCGACCTCGATGACCTGGCGCTCGATGAGCTTGGCCACCTGCTCGAAGCCGAGCATCTCGTAGAGGGCGTCGTACAGCGGGCGCAGGTAGGGGTCGATCTTCTGCGCCAGGTCGCCGGGCAGGAAACCGAGCTTCTCGCCGGCTTCCACCGCCGGGCGCACCAGCAGGATGCGACGGATCTGCTCGCGCTCCAGGGCATCCACGGCGCAGGCCACGGCCAGATAGGTCTTGCCGGTACCGGCCGGGCCTATGCCGAAATTGATGTCGTGATCGAGGATCGACTTGACGTAGCGCTGCTGGTTGGCGCCACGCGGGCGGATCATGCCCTTCTTGGTGCGCAGGGCCACGCTGGTGTCGCCACCGCTGCGGTGCTCTTCCTGGAGGGCTTCCAGGCCGGATTCCTGCAGATAGAGGTGGACCAGTTCCGGGGCCACCGCGGTGCCGCTGGCGGTCTCGCGATAGAGGCGCTGCAGGAGGTTCTGGGCCGCGCGGGTGCGCTCGGGATCGCCGACCAGTTCGAACTGGTTGCCGCGATTGCGGATCTCGATGCCGAGGCGGCGTTCGAGCTGGCGCAGATTTTCATCGAGCTGGCCGCACAGGTTGGCGAAACGGTCGGCATCGAAGGGTTCGAGGGTGAAATGCTGGAGCGTCTGGGGGGTATTCAAGGTGTGCTGGGAAACCCTTTGGATTGGCTTTACGAAATCTTGACGTAGCTTGAGAGTAACCTGCGTCGCGCCCTTGGCAAAGGGCGCGTGCGACCATCCATCAGGCCAGCGCGACGGCGACGGGCGGGCGCGCACCGCTGGCGACGGGGGCCAGCAGGGTGCCGCGCAGGGAGTGCGGCAGGGCCTCGTCGATATGCACCTGGACGAACTGGCCGATCAGGCTGGCATCGCTGCAGCGGAAGTTGACGATGCGGTTGTTCTCGGTGCGGCCCTGCAGCATGCCGGGATCGCGCTTGGAGAAATCGCTGACCAGGATGGTCTGGACGCTGCCGGCCATGCGCCGGCTGATCTCGAAGCCCTGCTGGTGGATGCGCGTCTGCAGGATCTGCAGGCGCTGCTTCTTGAGCTCGTCAGGGGTGTCGTCGACCAGGTCCGCCGCCGGGGTGCCGGGGCGGGCGCTGTAGATGAAGGAGAAGGAGAAGTCGAAACCGACGTCCTCGATCAGCTTCATGGTCTGTTCGAAGTCCTTCTCGGTCTCGCCGGGGAAGCCGACGATGAAGTCCGAGCTGATGCAGATGTCGGGTACCGCCGCCTTGAGCCGGCGGATGCGCGACTTGTATTCCAGCGCCGTGTGGTTGCGCTTCATGGCTGCCAGGATGCGATCCGAACCGGCCTGCACCGGCAGGTGGACGAATTTCACCAGCTCCGGGATCTCGGCGTGGGCCTGGATCAGGGCGTCGGAGAATTCCAGCGGGTGCGAGGTGGTGTAGCGGATGCGGTCGATGCCGTCCACCGCCGCCACCACATAGAGCAGTTCAGCGAAGTCGGCGATGCGCCCGTCGCCGGTGGCGCCGCGATAGCCGTTGACGTTCTGGCCCAGCAGGGTCACCTCGCGCACGCCGTGCTCGGCGAGGTGGATGATCTCGGCGAGGACGTCGTCCAGCGGCCGGCTGACCTCTTCACCACGGGTATAGGGGACCACGCAGAAGGTGCAGTACTTGCTGCAGCCTTCCATGATGGAGACGAAGGCGCTGGGGCCGTCGATGCGCGGCTCGGGCAGGCGGTCGAACTTCTCGATCTCGGGGAAGGAGATGTCCACCTGGGGCGCCCGGGTGGTGCGCGCGGCGTCGATCATCTCCGGCAGGCGATGCAGGGTCTGAGGGCCGAAGACCACGTCGACATAGGGCGCGCGGTCACGGATGGCGGCGCCTTCCTGGCTGGCCACGCAGCCGCCGACGCCGATCACCAGGTCGGGATTCTTCAGCTTGAGTTCGCGCCAGCGACCGAGCTGGGAAAACACCTTTTCCTGCGCCTTCTCGCGGATCGAGCAGGTGTTGAGCAGGATGACATCGGCCTCGGCCGGATTCTGGGTGACTTCCAGCGGCTCCCGTTCGCCGAGCAGGTCGACCATGCGCGACGAATCGTATTCGTTCATCTGGCAGCCATGGGTTTCGATATAGAGCTTCTTGGACATGCGCGGCAGGGAGTCGGTGGCGAGTGGACCGCGCATTATAATGATGGCCTTCCGCACGGGGAAGAGCCGCCTGGAAGGCGGTCGGCCTAGGCCTGGGCAGCGCGCTCCGGCAGCCGGGCGATGACCTTGATCTCGAAGCGAAAGCCGGCCAGCCAGGTGGCGCCGACCGCGGTCACCGTCGGGTAGGGCGCCGTGCCCCAGTGCTCCAGCAGCACCGGCCAGATTCGTGCGAAGCTGGCTTCGGCATCGACCATGAACAGGGTGACGTCCACCACGTCGGCAAAGGCGGCGCCGGCCGCGGCAAGGACGCCGTCGAGGTTGGCGAAGGCCAGGCGGACCTGGTCTTCCAGCTCCGGCTCGGGTGAGCCATCCGCGCGGCTGCCGACCTGCCCCGAGACGAAGAGAAAGCCGTTGGAACGGATGGCCGGCGAATAGCGGTGCTGTTCGTAGAGGGCGTGGCGCTGGACGGGAAAGACGACGTCGCGGGTCATGCTGGGGCTCCGGTAGGGATCGCTGGAGCCACCTTAGGCGCCACCCGCCAGGGGATAAACCCGGCCAGGCGGTCAGCATTGTTTGTACAATCCGGACAATCCCCTGTTCAGGAATCGGCATGGATCTGTTCGCCGCGATGCAGACCTTCGTACGGGTGGTGGAAGCCGGCAGCTTTACCCGTGCGGCCGAGACCCTCGGCAGCAGCCGCACCCGCGTCACCCAGCAGGTGCAGCAGCTGGAGGCGCACCTGCAGGTGCGCCTGCTCAATCGCACCACCCGGCAGGTGCAGGTCACCGCCGACGGCGCGGCCTATTACGACCGCTGCCTGGGCGTGCTGGCGGCGGTGGACGACGCCGAGACTTCACTTTCGGTGGCCACCCGCACGCCCCGTGGCCGCCTGCGGGTGGACGTGCCCAGTCCGCTGGCGCGGCTGATCCTGATCCCGGCCCTGCCGGACTTCTTCCAGCGTTATCCGGACATCCAGCTGGAGCTGGGCGTCAGCGATCGCCAGGTGGATCTGATCGGCGACAACGTCGATTGCGTGATCCGCGGCGGGCGCATCCGCGAGCAGTATCTGGTGGCCCGGCCGCTCGGTGCGCTGCGGCTGGGTTGCTATGCCGCGCCGGCCTACCTTGCCACCCAGGGCACGCCGGTTCATCCCGCCGAGCTGGCCGAGACGCCACACCGGGTGGTGCGGTTTCTCTGGGGGGCGGGCAAGGGCTTTCCCTATGCCCTGCAACGAGGTGCCGAGCGTCTGGAGCTGCAGAGCCGGCACAGCCTGGAGGTGGACGACGGCAACGCCTGCCTGGCGGCGGGGCAGGCCGGACTCGGGGTGGTCTGCCTGCCGCACTACCTGGCGGCGGCGGCCGTCGCCCGTGGCGAACTGGTCAGGCTGTTCGCGGATTGGCAGGTGGCGCCCATGCCGCTGTATCTGGCCTTCGCGCCCAACCGTCACGTCAGCGCCAAGTTGCGGGTCTTCATCGACTGGGTAACGGCCCTGGTCGCCGAGCGGGCCTGGCTGGAAACCCCAGGCGACGGCTGACGGGAGTCGAGGCCGGCGTGCTATGCTCGCCGCCCTCTTTTCACCGTCGAAACCCGCCTCCGCCATGAGCTCATCCCCCAGCAAGCCGGCCATCTACAAGGTCATCTTCGTCAACCAGGGCCAGGTCTTCGAGATCTACGCCAAGCAGATCTTCCAGAGCGATCTCTGGGGCTTCCTGGAGATCGAGGAGCTGGTATTCGGCGAGCGCACCCAGGTGGTGGTGGATCCGAGCGAGGAAAAGCTCAAGGCGCAATTCGAAGGCGTGGTGCGCAGCTTCGTGCCCATGCACTCGATCATCCGCATCGACGAGGTGGAGCGCCTGGGCCAGCCCAAGATCAGCGAAGCCAAGGGCGGCACCAACGTCATGCCGTTTCCCCTGCCGATGCCCGACAAGCCCTGACCAGGCTCGCCGTCAGTTCTGCGGCGGCTGGAAGGGATTGAGGTTGCCCGCGGTCTGCATGTCCTGCAGATAGTCGCGGAAGATCTGGCCCAGCACCTGGGTGGCCATCTCCAGCTCGTCCCGGCGCATCTGGGCACTGACCAGGTCGGCGGTGTCCATGGCTTCGTCGTTGCCATTGATGGCGGCCATCTTCAGCACGATGTAGGCCTGGATGTTGTTAGGCGGTACGCCCTCGCCGCGAAAGAACATGTTGCCCAGACGATTCTGCGCATCGGCATTGCCCTTGAGCGAAGCCTGCTCGAACCATTGGCGCGCCTGGTTGAGATCCTTGGGCGTCTGCTTGCCTTCGTAGTAGAAGTCGCCGAGTTCGTACTGCGCCTGGGAATCGCCGTCGTGAGCGATCTGCTGGCAGCGGGCGATCGCCTGGGCCAGGGCTTCGTTGGCCAGATTCAGGTTGCAACGGCTGGTGCTGGGGACGAGCAGCGAATTGCCGCCGGCCAGGGCGGCCAGGGGCATCAGAATCAGGGCTGCGCACAGGGTACGACCAGCGCGGTGCATGAAGCGCCTCCACAAGCGAGGCAGGTTCGGAGAACCCGGTCGGCGAAACGCGCCGACATCTCATTATGGGTCAAGCCGACGCACGCTTTCAAAACCTTTACGCGCATCGGCGGAACTTTTTTACCTGTGACGCCGGCCACTCAACTAGGTGTGAGGCCGGCGTGGCAGAGAGGTTCCACAAGCGAGACGAATGACACCTAGGCTTTGCCTGAAAAGGCCTGCGCTCGCCCAGGCTTCGTTAAAAATTCGTTCGGAATGCTCATTTACCACTCGTAAACTCCGCTTCCTCACGAATTTTTGCCTTGCCTGACCTTCGCTCGGCGACTTTTCAGCCAAAGCCCTAGTCCTTGAAGGTGGCGAAGGCGCGCTCGGCGGCGTCCAGGGTGATGCGCAATTCCTCGTCGCCGTGGGCGATGGAAGTGAAGCCGGCTTCGAAGGCACTGGGCGCCAGGTAGACGCCACCGTCCAGCATCAGGTGGAAGAAGCGCTTGAATCTCTCGCTGTCGCTGGCCATGACATCGCTGAAGGTGACGATGTCCTCTGCGCCGCTGAAGTAGAGACCGAACATCCCACCCGCTTGGGTGGTGACGAAGGGCACACCGGCGGCATCGGCGCGGTCCTGCAGGCCTTGCAGCATCCGCGTGGTGTAGTCGGTCAGCTCGGCGTGGAAGCCGGGACGGCGGATCAGTTGCAGGGTGGTAAGGCCGGCGGCCATGGCCAGCGGATTGCCCGACAGGGTGCCGGCCTGGTAGACCGGACCGAGCGGGGCGATCTTTTCCATGATCTCGCGCTTGCCGCCAAAGCAGCCCACCGGCATGCCGCCGCCGACGATCTTGCCGAAGGTGGTGAGGTCCGGGCGGATGCCGTAGTGCGCCTGGGCGCCGCCCAGGGCGACGCGGAAGCCGGTCATGACCTCGTCGAAGATCAGTACCACGCCGTAGCGGTCGCAGAGGCTGCGCAGCCCTTCCAGGAAGCCTGGCGCCGGCGGTACGCAGTTCATGTTGCCGGCCACCGGCTCGACGATGATGCAGGCGATCTGGTCGCCGACGTTCGCCAGCGTTGCTTCCACTTCGGCCAGGTCGTTGTAGGCCAGGGTCAGGGTGTGCTGGGCGAAGGCCGCCGGGACGCCGGGGGAGCTGGGCACGCCCAGGGTCAGGGCGCCGGATCCGGCCCTGACCAGCAGGCTGTCGGAGTGGCCGTGGTAGCAGCCCTCGAACTTGATGATGGTGTCGCGCCCGGTGTAGCCACGCGCCAGGCGGATGGCGCTCATGGTGGCCTCGGTGCCGGAGCTGACCATGCGCACCATTTCCATGGAGGGCACCAGCTCGCAGAGCAGGTCGGCCATGGTGGTTTCCAGGGCGGTCGGCGCGCCGTAGGAGAGGCCGTGTTCCAACTGGCGGCGTACGGCGTCGAGCACATCCGGATGGCTGTGGCCGAGGATCATCGGACCCCAGGAACCGACGTAGTCGACATAGCGCTTGTCATCCTCGTCGACGATGTAGGCGCCCTGGGCGTGCTTGAAGAACAGCGGCGTGCCGCCGACGCTCTTGAAGGCACGGACCGGCGAGTTGACGCCACCGGGGATGTGGCGCTGGGCTTGGTCGAAAAGTTGCGCGGAGCGGGACATAGAGGTCTCCTTGAACGGGATCAGGCCGCGAACAGCCGGGCAAAGGCGCGCGCACGGCGCTCCACCTCGCCCGCGCTGGCGGCGGCAAACAGACTGTGGACGACGGCGAGCAGATCGACGCCGTGGGCGAGCAGGTGCGGGGCGTTGTCCAGGGTGACACCGCCGATGGCGCAGACCGGCAGGGCGAAGCGGCGGCGGGCCTGGTCGAGCAATTCCAGGGGCGCCGGCGGGGCATCCGGCTTGGTGTTGGAGGGGAAGAACCGGCCGAAGGCCAGATAGCTGACACCAGCCTGGACTGCAGCCTCGGCCAGTTGCAGGCTGGCGTGACAGGTGCCGCCGAGAATCGCCTCCGCCCCCAGTTCGGCGCGGGCCGCGATCAGGGAGCCGTCTTCCTGGCCCAGGTGCAGGCCGACGCCCAGCTGGCGGGCCAGGGGTAGATCGTCATTGATGATCAGGTTGGCGCCATGCTGCTGGCAGAGCTCGGCCAGGGCGGCGGCTTCGTCCTGGCGGCGGCTGGCGTCGCCTGACTTGTCGCGGTACTGCACCAGCCGGGCACCGCCCTGCAGCGCAGCTTCGACATAGGGCAACAGGCGACCCTCGACGAGCAGGGCGCTGTCGGTGATGGCATAGAGGCCGCGCAACGGGCTCATGAGCAGAAATCCAGCGGCAGGCGCCGCGGCACGTACTGGCCGCGCCCGGGGCGCTCGGCGTCTCTCAGGGTGCGCCAGGTGTAGTCCAGGGCGCTGCGCACCGCACTGGGCAGGGCTTCGCCCAGGGCCAGGCGCCCGGCCAGGGTGCTGGCCAGGGTGCAGCCGGAGCCGTGGTAGCTGCCGGGCAGGCGCTGGCAGACGTGGGTCTCGCAGCCACCGGCACGGTCATAGAGGCGGTTGTGCACCTCGTGCTCCTCGCCATGGCCGCCGGTGATCAGCAGGTGGGCGCAGAAGGGCAGCAGGCGCTCGGCGCACTGCTCCGGGGTGCCTGCGGGCAACTCGGCGAGGATGCGCGCCTCGGGCAAATTGGGGGTGGCGATGGTGGCGCGCGGCAGCAGCCGCTCGCGGATGGCGTAGCCGACTTCGTCCTTGCCCAGGGCGCCGCCGCCACCGGCGCGCAGCACCGGATCGCAGACCAGGGGAACGCCGGGCAGGGACTCCATGATCTCCAGCACCGTCTCGACCATCTCCACCGAACCGAGCATGCCCAGCTTGACCGCCGCCACCGGCAGGTCGGCGATGATCGCCCGGGCCTGGGCCAGCACCCACTCGCGATCCAGCACCCGGAAGTCATGCACGTCGACGGTGTTTTGCACGGTCAGGGCAGTGACCGCCGGGGCGGCATGGCAGCCCTGGGCGAGCAGGGCTTCGATGTCGGCCTGCAGACCGGCGCCGCCACTCGGATCGTGGCCGGACAGGCAGAGGACGACAGGACGTTGGGGTTCGAGGGTCATGGGCGTCAGCCTAGCAAAGGGAAAAAGGGCGCAGCGGCCGGGTGCCGCAGGGAGTGGCACCCTACAACGACCTCGCGCCCTGCGCCACCCGTTGACATGGGACCCGGATCGGGACGAAGGAACTCCGCGGCCGGTTGGGCAGCCGATATACTGCACCTTTGCTCGGGTAAGGCGGTTCTATGGCGTTGTGGCGGTTGTTGCGTGATTTCTTCCTGCGCCAACGGCGTGCCTACGGGACGGCCATTCTCTGCCTGCTGGGCGTCGGCCTGCTCAACCTGACCCTGCCCTGGTGGATCGGCAAGGCCATCGACGCCCTGCGCGCCGGCGAGCTGGATCAGACCGGCCTGCTCTGGCGCGTCGCCCTGATCGTGGCGGTCGGCTGCGGCCTCTATGTGCTCCGCTATCAGTGGCGGGTGCGCCTGTTCGGCACCTCCTACCAGGTCGGTGTGGAGCTGCGCGACGCCTTCTTCGCCAAGCTGGCGCGGCTGGACCCCGGCTTCTTCCAGTCCAGTCGCACCGGTGACCTGCTGGCCCGCGCCACCCAGGACATCGACGCCGTGGAGACCGCCGCCGGCGAAGGGGTGCTGGCCAGTTTCGACGGCATGCTGACCCTGCTGCTGGTGCTGCTGGCCATGTTCATCGGCATCGACGCGCCCCTGGCCGCCCTGGCGCTGTTGCCCTTTCCCTTCATGGCCTGGGGTTTCTATCGCGTGGCGCGGCGGGTGCAGCAGCGCTTCGGCCTGGCGCTGGCCGGCTTTTCCGCCCTCAACGACCGCACCCAGGAAGCCCTGAGCGGCCTGCGCATGCTGCGCCAGCATGCCCTGATCGAAGCCGAGCTGGACGACTTCGACGCCCGCGCCCGCAGCGTGGCCAAGGCCGACTACCAGGTGCAGCGTACCGAGGCGCGCTACGAGCCGATCATCTTCGTCGCCCTGAGTCTCGCCACCCTGCTGACCCTGGTCATGGGCAGCTGGCGCTATCTCGACGGCCACATCACCCTCGGCCAGCTGACGAGCTTCAGCCTCTATCTGGTGCAGCTGATCTGGCCGATGTTCGCCATCGGCTGGTGCTTCAACCTGCTGCAGCGCGGCGAGGCCGGGGCCCGCCGGCTGGAAGAGGTGTTCGCCGTCACCGAGCGTATTCGCGACGAGGGCACCCGGACGCCCCCGGACCAGGCCGATCTGTCGGTCTATATTCCGGCCTTCACCTATCCCCAGGCGCGTCAGCCAGCCTTGCAGGACGTGGTCATCGACCTGCCCGCCGGCGATACCCTGGGTATCGTCGGCGCCACCGGCAGCGGCAAGAGCACCCTGCTGCGCCTGCTGCTGCGCCAGTTTCCGCTGGAGCAGGGCAGCATCCGCCTGGGCGGGGTGCCGCTGGAGGAGTATCGGCTGGGCGACCTGCGCGCCCAGTTCGCCTATGTACCCCAGGATCCCTTCCTGTTCGCCCGCACCCTGGGTAAGAACGTTGCCCTCAGTCGGCCCGATGCCACCGCCGGGGAGATCCGCGAAGCCCTCGACGCCGCCGCCTTCGCCACCGATCTGGCGGCGCTGCCGCACGGGCTGGATACGCCGGTGGGCGAGCGCGGCCTGACCCTTTCCGGCGGCCAGCGCCAACGGGTGGCCCTGGCCCGGGCGCTGCTCTCGCCCGCGCCCATCCTGCTGCTGGACGACACCCTCTCGGCGGTGGATACCGCCACCGAAGCCCGCCTGCTCAAGACGCTGGCCGGGCTGCAGGGGCGTACCACCCTGATCGTCAGCCACCGGCTTTCCGCCGTGCAGCATGCCGACGAGATCATCGTGCTCGACCAGGGCAGCCTGGTGGAGCGGGGTCGCCATGGCGAGCTGCTCGCCGCCGGGGGGCTCTATGCCCGACTGTGGAATCTGCAGCAGGCGGAGGAGGCCAGCCAATGACCAGGACGCGCGTGCTTTCCCTGCTGCTCAAGCCGGTACTGGCCAATCCGCGCAAGCTGGCCGGCACCCTGGCGATCCTGGTCGTGGCCACGCTGTTCGATGTGCTGGGGCCCTGGCTGACCAAGCACTACCTGGACAACTACCTGGTGCCCCACGACCTGCGCCTCTGGCCGCTGGTGGGCCTGGTCGCCGCCTATGTGGTTTCCCAGGGCCTGGCCGCCTATGGCCGCTATCTGCAATCCCTGAGATTCGCCGAGATCGCCATGGACGTGGTGCTCCTGCAGCGGCGCCGGCTGTTCCGCCATGTGCTGAGCCTGCCGCAGAGCTTCCACGATCGTACCGCCACCGGCGAACTGGTGGCGCGGGTCACCAACGACACCGATGCCCTGCGCGAACTCTATGTGGCCTTCCTCGGCAACATGGTCGGCAACATCGTGCTGCTGATCGGCATCCTGGTGGCCATGGCCCTGCTCGACGTACGCCTGATGGCCATCGCCGTGCTGCTGATCCCGGCCGCGGTGCTGATCGTCTGGGCCTACCAGCGATACAGCGGCGCGGCGGCCATGGAGGTGCGGATGCTGCGCGCCGAGCAGAGCGCCCGCCTGGGCGAGGCCATCGGCGGCATGGGTCTCCTGCAGGCCTTCAACCAGACCGAGCGCTTCCGCCAGGATTTCCAGCGCCTCAACCAGGCCCAGTACGGCGCGCGCATGCGCACCATCCGTGTTTCCGGGTTGCTGCTGCGCTCGGCGCTGGACCTGGTCAGCGTGGCGGTGCTGGCGGTGCTGCTGCTGGTCTATGGGATGGGCCATCTGCAGGGCGGCGCCGAGATCGGTGTGCTCTATGCCTTCGTC
The DNA here is from genome assembly GCF_009765395.1 of Pseudomonas sp. BAV 4579. NCBI lineage: Bacteria > Pseudomonadati > Pseudomonadota > Gammaproteobacteria > Pseudomonadales > Pseudomonadaceae > Pseudomonas > Pseudomonas sp. BAV 4579. The sequence goes on from NZ_WHOV01000034.1 coordinate 26,116, forward strand.
ACCTACCTGGGGCGGGTGACCGAGCCGCTGATGGACATCACCCAGAGATTCAATCTGTTCCAGCAGGCCACGGTGGCCGGCACCCGGCTGCTGCACCTGCTGGAAGAGAAGCCGGCATTGAGTGGCGAAGACGACCGGCCCATCGCGACCGCGCACTTCCACCTCGACGCGGTGCGTTTTCGCCATGCCGGCGCGGGCCACGACACCCTGCACGGCATCGACCTGGACATCGCTCCGGGCACCTTTCTCGGTATCGTCGGCCCCACCGGCAGCGGCAAGTCGACGCTGCTCGACCTGCTCGCCGGACTGCAACCGGTCACCGGCGGCCACCTCTGCCTGGACGGTCGCGAACTGGGCACCCTGACCCCGGAAGTGCTGGGCGCCGCCCTGGCCAGCGTGCCCCAGGAGCCCTTCATCCGTTCCACCAGTCTCAGGGACAACCTGCTGCTGGGCAGCCAGGTGTCGGATGCGCGGCTGCGCGAGGCCCTGGCCACCGCCCATATGGACGACCTGGTGGCGCGGTTGCCGGAAGGCCTGGATACCCTGCTGGGCGAGCGTGGCTTTACCCTGTCCACCGGCGAGCGGCAACTGCTGGCGCTGGCCCGGGCGCTGTTGCGCGAACCCAAGGTCCTGCTGCTCGACGAGGCCACCGCCAGCATCGACAGCGCCACCGAGGCGCGGCTGCAGGGTGCGCTGGACGAGTTGCGTGGCCAGGTCACCCTGATCGTGGTGGCGCACCGGTTGTCCACCATCCGCCATGCCGATCGCATCCTGGTGCTGCGTGATGGCCGCAAGGTGGAGGAGGGCAGTCACGAGGCCTTGCTGCAGCGGCCCGACGGCCACTATCGCCGGCTGTGGGAACAACATGCCCAGGGTGACAAACCCCTATGAGCCGTCACAGCCGTTGTCACCCAGGGGTGTTAGGGTGTCAGCTATAGCCAGCGCCCCAACAAGGAAACCTGCATGACCTCCGTATCCGAGGATTTCACCGCCGTTGCCACCGCCAGCGAGGCGGTCGACCGTCTCGCGGCTCTGCACGACGAGGCCACCCAGGCCCTGGGTGCCGCCCTCAAGCGCTATCTCAAGGATCGCGTCGAACCCAGCGCCGCCGAGCGCGAGCTGTTCCGCTACCCCGAGATCCGCATCCGCTATCGTGCCCCCGGCGTGCCACCGGCCACCACCCGCGCCTACGCCAAGATCCAGCTGCCCGGCACCTATGTGGCCACCGTGACCCATCCAGCGGCCTTTCGCGGCTATCTGCTGGAGCAGCTCGAGCCGCTGATGCGCGACTACGACCTCCAGGTCGAGATCGGTCGCAGTCGCCAGGACATCCCCTACCCCTATGTGGTGGAGCAGGGCGACGAACTGGCCGGCAGCGGCGTGACCGCCGCCGAGCTGGCGCGGGTCTTTCCCAGCACCGATCTCTCCGCCGCCCACGACGACATCGCCGACGGCCACTACGACTGGGAGCGCATCGATCCGCTGCCGCTGGCCTTGTTCGACGCCGCCCGCACCGACTTCTCGCTGAGACGCATCGTCCACTACACCGGCAGCGACTGGCGCCACGTGCAGCCCTGGATCCTGCTGACCAACTACCATCGCTACGTCGACCAGTTCATCCAGCACGGCCTGGAGCAACTGCGTAGCGATCCGCGCTTCGAGCGCCTGGTGCTGCCGGGCAACGTCATCATCGAACGCGACATGGACCCCACCGAGGCCCAGGCGGTCATCGCCGCCATCGCCTGGCACCGCTTCCAGATGCCGGCCTACCACCTGATCGCCGGTGACGGCCATGGCGTCACCTTGGTCAACATCGGCGTCGGCCCGTCCAACGCCAAGAACATCACCGACCACCTGGCGGTGCTGCGTCCGCACTGCTGGCTGATGATCGGCCACTGTGGTGGCCTGCGGCAGTCGCAGACCATCGGCGACTACGTGCTGGCCCACGCCTACATGAGACGCGACGGCATCCTCGACCGCGTGGTGCCACCGCACATTCCCATCCCGGCGCTGGCCGAGGTGCAGGTGGCGCTGCAGGAAGCCGCCGCCAGCGTCACCGGCGAACGCGGGGAAGCGCTCAAGCGTCGCCTGCGCACCGGCACCGTGCTGACCTACGATGACCGCAACTGGGAGTTGCGCTGGGCCCAGGAACGCCCGCTGATCAACCTGGCACGAGCGGTGGCGGTGGACATGGAAAGCGGCACCATCGCCGCCCAGGGCTATCGCCTGCGGGTGCCCTACGGCACCCTGCTGTGCGTGTCCGACAAGCCCCTGCACAGCGAGATCAAGCTGCCGGGCTCGGCCAACGCCTTCTATGCCCGCGCGGTGAGCCAGCACCTGGCCATCGGCATCGCCGCCTTGGACCAGCTGCGCACCCAGCTCGACTCCCTGCACTCGCGCAAGCTGCGCAGCTTCGACGAGCCGCCGTTCCGCTAAGGCGCTGGGGTTGGGCGTGTCGAGCTTCGCTGCGCTCAACCCAACCTACGGCGAGGCGCCTGAATCGAAGGTGGCCTGGCATCGCTCGGATGACTCCCTCTCCCGCTGGGAGAGGGTTGGGGTGAGGGTGCACCTAGGCACCGAACGCCTCAGTGGAAAAGGCTGCGCCGTTTTCCACGCTACGGTGCCATGCCCGCGATGGCGCAACTCCATCGCCAACGCCCGACGATGACGTCATCCGGCCTCTTGATTCCCCCCTGTCATCGCTCCCCAGGAACATCTCGGCGCCCGCTCCGGTCGGTTGCAGGAGAGGGGTGAGTCCGCACGCGTCACCGTTCGGTAAAGATCATGGATTTAACATTGATCTCTGAGGCGTCTGGCCCTAAAGTTCGCGCCCGAACGTCCATGCTGGAAACGATCCATCCGGCTCAAGTACCGACGACGAGACAGCGAGGTCAACGCCAGTACGCGTTGACCTTTTTGCTTTCGGCGATGTGCCTTGGGAAGTAGGCGAACCAAAGTGGGGAAACGGATTAGGCGTTCAGAACACCCCCTCCTTCAATTTGTTCTGCCCATCGGGAGTCCGACGCATGTCCATCAAGGTCGAAGATTACTATTCTCGCGAAACCTTCCAGAAGATGAAGGCCTTCGCCGACCAGCAGGAAACCCCCTTCGTCGTCATCGACACCGCCACCATCGGCCGGGCCTATGACGATCTCGTTGGCAACTTCCCGTTCGCCAAGATTTACTACGCGGTCAAGGCCAACCCGGCCATCGAGATCACCGAGTTGCTGCGCGACAAGGGCTCGAACTTCGACATCGCCTCCATCTACGAGCTGGACAAGGTGCTGTCCACCGGGGTCGAGCCGGAGCGCATCAGCTACGGCAACACCATCAAGAAATCCAAGGACATCCGCTACTTCTACGAGAAGGGCGTGCGCATGTTCGCCACCGACTCCGAGGCCGACCTGCGCAACATCGCCAAAGCCGCCCCGGGCTCGCGCATCTATGTGCGGATCCTCACCGAAGGCTCCAACTCGGCCGACTGGCCGCTGTCGCGCAAGTTCGGCTGCCAGCCCGACATGGCCCTGGATCTGCTGATCCTGGCCCGTCAGCTGGGCCTGGAGCCCTATGGCATCTCCTTCCACGTCGGCAGCCAGCAGCGCGACATCGACGTCTGGGACGCCGCCATCGCCAAGGTCAAGGTGATCTTCGAGCGCCTCAAGGAAGAAGACGGCATCACCCTGAAGATGATCAACATGGGCGGTGGCTTCCCGGCCAACTACATCCATCGCACCAACAGCCTGGAGACCTATGCCGAGGAGATCATCCGCTTCCTCAAGGAAGACTTCGGTGACGAGCTGCCGGAAATCATCTTGGAGCCGGGCCGTTCGCTGATCTCCAACGCCGGCATTCTGGTCAGCGAAGTGGTGCTGGTGGCGCGCAAGTCGCGTACCGCCGTCGAGCGCTGGGTCTATACCGACGTGGGCAAGTTCTCCGGCCTGATCGAAACCATGGACGAGTCCATCAAGTTTCCGATCTGGACCGAGAAGAAGGGCGAGATGGAAGAAGTCGTCATCGCCGGTCCCACCTGTGACAGCGCCGACATCATGTACGAGCACTACAAGTACGGCCTGCCGCTGAACCTGGCCAGCGGTGACCGCCTGTACTGGCTGTCCACCGGCGCCTACACCACCAGCTACAGCGCGGTGGAATTCAACGGCTTCCCGCCGCTGAAGGCCTTCTACCTCTAAGGGCTTTCCGCGTCGATCGAGCCCGCGTCCAGCCAGGGACGCGGGCTTTTTCATGCCTGGTGAAAAGCGCTGTGTCAGGCGCTTTTCCGGATTGTTAAGAATAATTTACATTCGCTATGGAGTTGATAATCGTTTGCAAATAGAATCGCGCCGCATTCACATGAGGAGGCGGCTCGCCATCATGTCCAAGGAAATGTCCTCGCTGTCCCAGCGTCGTTTGCTGGTTTCCACCTTCAGTGTCGCCGTCGCTTCGCTGTCCCTCGGGACTCAGGCCCAGGACGCCAAGGAGCCGGTGACCCGACTGGAAAGTCTGACCATCGAAGGTCAGGCGCAACAGGAAGGCTTCAAGGCCGAGCAGTCCGCCTCGCGCAAGTACACCGCGCCCCTGCTGGACACCCCCCAGACCGTCACCGTGGTGCCTGCGCAGGTCATCCAGGACCAGCAGGCCCTGAGTCTGAGATCGGTGCTGTCCAACGTGTCCGGCATCACCTTCAACGTCGGCGAGGGCGGTGGTGGCTCCGGCGACAGCATCAACATCCGGGGCTTCAGCGCCAACTCGAACATCCAGATCGATGGCCTGCGCGACAGCACCCAGACCAACCGCACCGACACCTTCAACCTGGAATCGGTCGAGGTCGTCAAGGGCCCCAACTCGGTGTTCGGCGGCGCCGGCACCACCGGTGGCTCCATCAACTTGATCAGCAAGAAGCCCCAGGAGCGCCAGTTCACCCGCATCGGCGCGGGCCTGGGCACCGACAGCTATCGCCGCCTGACCCTGGACACCAACCAGCCGCTGCAGGGCGTGGGTACCGATAGCGCCTTCCGCCTGAACCTGATGGCCCACGAGAACGACGTACCCGGCCGCGACCAGATCGACCGCGAGCGTTGGGGCATCGCGCCGTCACTGGCCCTGGGCCTGTCGGACGATACCCGCCTGACCCTGAGCTACTTCCACCAGACCGACAACAACCAGCCCGACTACGGGGTGCCGGCGCTCAACGGCAAGCGCCTGGGCGGGGTGGATCGCGATGCCTATTTCGGCTTCAAGAACATCGACAAGGAAGACATCAACAACAATGTCTTCACCGTGGAGCTGGAGCATCGCCTCAACGACAACCTGAGTCTGCAGAACCTGACCCGCTACAGCCGCATCGAGCGCGACGTGGTGATCTCGGCGTCTCACGTCAACCTGGGTGGCGTCGCCGCGGGCCGCTATCGCCCGGCCGGTCCCCAGGGCTATGGCCGCGACGTGACCTCGGAGATGTGGATCAACCAGACCAACCTGACCGGCAACGTCGACACCTTCGGCCTGGGCCATTCCTTCGTGCTGGGCGCCGAGTTCTCCCGCGAGGACTACGACCGCGACACCTACAGCTATGGCCTGACCTTCCCGGCCGCCGGCTACTCCCTGGCCGCGCCGCCGGAGCGCTATGACGGCGCCACCGACAAGCAGACCTCGGCCATCGCCAGCAACGTGCTGACCGACAAGGCGCTCTATGCCTTCGACACCATCGCCCTCAACGACTACTGGGACGTGAACCTGGGTCTGCGCTACGACTGGTTCGATGGCGACAGCGATACCACCCCGGTCGCCAACGGCGTGCGCGGCAGCAAGACCAAGCTGAGTTCGGATGACGCCAAGCTGAGCGGGCGCGCCGGCCTGGTGTTCAAGCCGGCGCCGAACGGCCGGGTCTACGTGGCCTATGGCACCTCCTTCAATCCCTCGGCGGAAAGCCTGACCTCCACCGGCGCCGGCCTGAGCGCGGCCAACCAGGATCTGGGTCCGGAAAAGAACAAGACCTGGGAACTGGGCACCAAGTGGGAATTCCTCGACAAGCGCCTGGAGCTGGACGGCGCCCTGTTCCGCGTCGAGAAGAGCAATGCCCGGGAGACCCTGGCCGACGGCAGCACCGCCCTGGCCGGCAAGCAGCGCGTGCAGGGCATCGAGCTGGGCGCCACCGGGCGGATCACCCCGCAGTGGAATGTCTACGCCAACTTCACCTTCCTCGACAGCGAGACGCTCAAGGCCGCCGACACCCTGGACGGCCGCAATCGCGAAGGCCAGGCGCTGGCCAATACCCCGCCGCGCTCGCTCAATCTCTGGACCACCTATGAGCTGCCGGCCGGTTGGCGGGTGGGCTATGGCGCCCGCTACGTCAGCGAGCGCAACGTCACCTCCAGCAACGACGGCGCCAAGCTCGACGACTACTGGCTGCACAACGCCATGGTCGGCTATCGAGTCAATCGCAACGTCGACCTGCAACTCAACGTCAACAACGTCTTCGACAAGGACTATGTGGAGCGGGTGCGTTCGCAACTGGGCGTGAGCACGAGATCGTCGGCCATCGAGTACGGCGATGCCCGTTCCGCCATCCTGACCGCGACCTACAGCTTCTGAGGTCGCCTGCAGCAACCTGAGCCCTGCCTGCGCAGGGCTTTCGGCGTTAGAGGGAATCACCATGATGATCAGCGTTCCGGGCGTGCTGACGCCCGAGCAGGTAGGGGAATGCCGCCAGCGGCTGGAGGCGGCGGCCTGGACCGATGGCCGGCACACGGCCGGCTTCCAGTCGGCCATGGCCAAGGACAATCTGCAGCTGCCGGCGGATGAGCCGGCGGCGCGCGTGGTGGGCGAGCTGATCCAGCAGGCGCTGGCGCGGCATCCGCTGTTCGTCGCCGCGGCGCTGCCGGCACGGGTGTTTCCGCCGCTGTTCAATCGTTACCAGGGCGGCCAGTCCTTTGGCCTGCACGTGGACAATGCCCTGCGGCCGCTGCCGGATGGCAGCGGCTACCTGCGCACCGATCTGTCGGCCACGCTGTTCTTCTGCGAGCCGGACGAATACGACGGGGGCGAACTGGAGGTGGAAGACACCTATGGCGCCCACAGCGTCAAGCTGGCGGCCGGCGACCTGATCCTCTATCCGGCCAGCAGCCTGCACCGGGTGCTGCCGGTCACCCGCGGCGCGCGGCTGTGTTCCTTCTTCTGGATCCAGAGCCTGGTGCGCGATGCCGGTCAGCGCGGCCAGCTGTTCGAACTCGACCAGGGTATCCAGCGGGCGGCCGCCGAGCTGGGGCAGGGCCATGAGGCCTGCCTGCAGCTGATCGGCGTCTATCACAACCTCCTGCGCCAGTGGGCTCAGCCCTGATCCGCGGGGGACTCTTCCAGCTGCACAGCCTGCTCGGCCTGGCCGCAGGTCTGGTGCTGGTGGTGCTGGGCGTGACGGGGGCGCTCTACAGCTTCCAGCTGGAATTGCTGGCGCTGCTCAATCCGCCGCCGACCGCCGCGACGCCGGACCAGCGCCCGCTGACGCTGCCGGAAGTGCGGCAGCGCCTCGTGCCGCCGGACCGGGAGTTGAGCTTCGTTTCCAGCATGGCGGGGGAAGGCTACGGTCTGCTCGGCCTGGCACCGGCGAAGGGTCAGGGCCGTCCCGAGGTGCAGCTGTTCGATCGCTACACGGGCGAGGTGCTGAGTTCGCCCCGTGGCCAGGCATTCTTTCGCCTGGTCCTGGACCTGCACCGCTCCCTGGCCCTGGGGGCGGTGGGCAAGGCCCTGACCGGCGCCGCCACCCTGATCCTGCTGGTGCTCTGTCTGTCCGGCCTCTACCTGCGCTGGCCGCGCCAGGTCCGGCGCTGGCGCACCTGGCTGACCCTGGACTGGGGCCGTCGGGGGCGCAGTTTCCACTGGGATCTGCACGCCGTGGCCGGCACCTGGTGCCTGCTGGTCTATCTGCTGGCGGCGCTGACCGGCCTGTACTGGTCCTATGACTGGTATCGCCAGGCCAGCGAGCGATTGCTGGGGGCGGCGCCGGAGCCCCAGATCAGCGGCGTGGTGGCGCGCCAGGACGTGGACCTGGACGCGCTCTGGCGGAGCTTTCGGCAGGAGACCGGCGGACGGGTGGAGGGCTACGGCCTGCTGCTGCCCAATCCGGCGCGCAAGGTCAGCCATCCCACCCTCTGGTACCTGCCCGACGATGCCGAGCATATCCGTGCCCTCAATCGCCTCGTCTTCGACGGCGCAGGACAGGTGCTCGATCATCGCCGCTATCGCGAGCAGCCGCTGGGCGCTCGGTTGCTGCTCAGCGTCTATGCCCTGCATTCGGGCGAATACTTCGGCCTGGCGGGACGGGTGGCCCTGCTGCTCGCCAGCCTGGCCATGCCGCTGTTCATGGTGACCGGGCTCTGGCTCTATCTGGATCGCCGGCGCAAACGCCGCCAGACGCGCCAGGCGCAAAGCGGGCTGACACCCGCCCCGGCGGGCGCTGCCGACTGGCTGATTGGCTGATTGGCTACGCCAGCCAGAGTGGCCAGGGCGAGGCGCTGGCCTGGCAGGCCGCCAGCCAGTTGCAGGCGGCGGGACTGAGCGCCGAGGTGGTCGCCCTGGGGCGGCTCTCGGTCGAGCGGCTGCAGGAGGCCACCCGGGCGCTGTTCGTGGTCGCCACCCACGGCGACGGCGAGGCCCCGGATGCCGCGCGCAGCTTCGAGCGACGCCTGCTGACCCAGGCAGCCGCGCTGCCAGGCCTGAACTATGGACTGCTGGCCCTGGGCGACCGGCGCTATCCGGCCTACTGCGCCTTCGCCCAACGGCTGGATGCCTGGCTGGGTGGGCAAGGCGCCCGGCCGCTGTTCACCCCGGTGGCGGTGGACAATGGCGACGCCCAGGCGCTTGCGCTCTGGCAGACTCAGCTCCAGGCCCTGGGCGCCGCGCGTGCCGAGGCACCGCCCGAGCGTCCGCTGCAGTCCTGGCAACTGGCGTTGGTGCAACGGGTCAATGCCGGCAGTCCCGGCGGCGCGGTCTTCGAGCTGCAGCTGTTGCCACCGCCCGGGAGCAGCTGGGCACCCGGTGATATCCTCGAGATCGCGCCACGGCAGGGCGCCGAACGGGTGGCGGCCTGGCTGTCGTCCCTGGGGCTGGCTGCGGACAGCAGGGTCGAGATTGCGGGTGTGACGCTCACCTTGGCGACGGCCCTGGAAACCCGCCTGCTGGCGGAAGACCAGACCGCGCTGCGGGGGCTGGACGCCCAGGCCCTGCTCGACGCCCTGAAGCCCCTCGCCGTGCGCCAGTACTCCATCGCCTCGCTGCCCGGCGAAGGGCCGTTGCGGCTGCTGGTGCGCCAGGCGCGCAAGGCGAACGGTCGCCTGGGCATCGCCTCCGGCTGGCTGACCACGGCGCTACGGCCTGGTGATCGAGTGCAGGCAAGGCTCCGCGTCCATCCCGGCTTCCGACCACCGCTGGACGAACGGCCGCTGATCCTGATCGCCGCCGGGACCGGTCTCGCGGGTGTACGCCCGCTGCTGGCGGCCCGTATCGCCGCCGGGCACAGGCGCAACTGGCTGCTGTTTGGCGAACGCACGGCAGCGCACGATGATTTCTACGGTACTGAATTGCAGGCCTGGCAGGCACGGGACGAACTGGCCCGGCTGGACCGGGTGTTCTCGCGGGACGGCGACGGCTATGTGCAGGACCGCCTGCGGGCGCAGCGCGAAAGGCTGCTGGACTGGTTGGCGGCCGATGCCGTGATCATGGTCTGCGGCAGCCTGCCGGGCCTGGGACGCGGCGTCCAGGCCACGCTGCAGGCGCTGCTTGGCGAGGCCGAGGTCCAGCGCCTGATCGATGAAGACCGTTACCGCCGCGATCTCTATTAGACCTGGACCTAGGCGCGGGCGATGCACCAGACGCCGGCACCGATCAGCACCACACCGGCCAGCTTGCCGAGGGTCACCGGGTCCTGGCGAAAGCCGGCCCAGCCGAAGTGATCCAGGCTCAGTGACATGGCCAGCTGCCCGGCGATCACCAGCGCCATGAACAGGGTGGCGCCGATGCGCGGACCGGCGAAGGCGGCCATGGCGATAAAGAACATCCCCAGCAGGCCGCCGCACCAGTGCCACCAGTGCAATTCGCGCAGGGCACCCAGGGTGGGGACGCCACGCTGCCAGAGGGTCAGGCCCAGCAGGGCGAGCAGACCGACCATGAAGGAAATGGACGCCGCGGCGAAGACGCTGCCGAGGTGCCGGGCCAGTTGACCGTTGATGCCGGCCTGCAGCGGCAGGCAGGCACCGGCGATGAAGGGCAGGACGAGCAGCCACCAGACGGGCATCGACAGGACTCCGGGTGAAAGGGGCGCGCAGTATGCCCCAGGGTTGGGCGAAACAGTCGTGGCGACGACTTCCGGTAACTGTCCCTGACGCCTGTGCTCAGCCGAAGGCCCCAGCAGGGGGCCGTGTCGGCGCGGATTCAGGGATGATCGCCTGATCGCCGGACCGGAAGACGAGGGCTGGGTGAGGGTGGCCCTGCTACCCACTGCCTAGAAACCGTCGATGGGAATCTTCAGGTAACGGCGGCCATTGGCCTCGGCCGGCGGCAGGGTGCCGGCGCGGATGTTCACCTGGATGGCCGGCAGGATCAGCGTCGGCATGGACAGGGTGGCGTCGCGGCGGGTACGCAGGGCGACGAAGGCGTCTTCGTCCACGCCATCGCGGACGTGGACGTTGAGGGCGCGCTCTTCACCCACGGTGGTCTCGTGGCGCGCTTCGCGGCCGGCGGGCGGATAGTCGTGGCACAGATAGAGGCGGGTGGCCTCGGGCAGGGTCAGCAGCCGGCGGATCGAACGATAGAGGTCGCGGGCGCTGCCACCCGGGAAGTCGCAACGCGCCGAGCCGACATCGGGCATGAACAGGGTGTCGCCGACGAAGACATGGTCTTCCTCCACCTGATAGGCCATGTCGGCCGGGGTGTGGCCGGGCACGTGCAGGGCGCGGGCGCTCAGGGCACCGATGTGGAAGACCTCGTCGGGCTGGAACAGGTGATCGAACTGGGAGCCGTCGAGGCGGAATTCCGCTTCCAGGTTGAACACGTCCTTGAAGGCGCCCTGCACCCGGCGGATGCCCTCGCCGATGGCGATGCGGCCACCCAGCTGCCGGCGCAGATAGGGCGCGGCGGAGAGGTGGTCGGCATGGGCATGGGTCTCCAGCAGCCACTCCACGGTCAGCCCCTGGTCACGCACGAAGCGGGCGACGCGATCCGCCGCCAGGGTGGCGGTGCGGCCCGAATGCGGATCGTAGTCCAGCACCGAGTCGACGATGGCGCAGCGGCTGCCGGGTGCCTCGTAGATCACATAGGTGAAGGTGGACGTGGTGGCGTCGAAGAAGGGTTCGATGCGCGGAGTCATGACCGGGCCTCGTGAAGAGATGGGATGTCCCACCTTAACACGGGGCTCCGCCGCTCCGCGGCGTGCCTCGTCGCCGCAGGACCGATCCGGTCTAGTAGCGCGCCTGCTGCATCTCCCTCAGGCGACTCAGGGTGCGGCGGAAGGGGAATTCCAGAAAGCCGCGGGTGTACAGCTGCTCCAGGGGCACGGCGGCGTCCAGGTAGAGCGGGCGGCGGCGGTCGTAGGCTTCGTCGACCAGGGCGATGAAGCGGCGCACGGCGTCATCCTGGGGTGCCAGGCGGGGCAGTTCGCGATCGCCGGCGAGGACCCGGGTCGCGCCGTCTTCGGTGCCGCGGGCGATACGGCCCGCGCGGGGATCGCCGGACAGGCAGGGGACGTTGCCCAGCAACAGGGCAGGGAAGCGGGTACAGAGATCGATGTAGTCGGTGGTGGCCCAGGCGCCCTGGCAGAGCACGGCGAAGTCCAGCCAGATCGCGCTGGAGGCCCGCTGCACCACGGGCAGGGGGCGCTCGCCGAGGATCAGGGGCGCGGTCGTCACGGCTTCCCCCGGGGTGAGGCGGGCAAAGGTCGTGGCGAGGGCGGTGGGATCGTCCACCCAGAAGCGCGGTTCGGCTTGGCCTTCGTGCAGGCGGTGATCCTGGCCGCCGTCCACCTCCAGTACCTCCAGTCGCGCCTGCAGCGCGGCGATGGCGGGGAGCAGGCGCTCGCGATTGAAGCCGCCGGCATAGAGCTGCTCGGGCGGCTGGTTGGAGGTGACCACCAGCACCAGGCCCTGGTCCAGCAGGGCGCGCAACAGGCCGCCCACCAGGATGGCGTCGCCGATGTCGCTGACGAAGAGCTCGTCGAAGCACAGCACCCGCACCTCGGCAGCCAGTTCCCGGGCCAGCACCTGCAGGGGATCGCGGGTGCCGCTGAGCTGGAACTGCCGCTGGTGCACCCAGCGCATGAAGTGATGGAAGTGCTGGCGGCGGGCGGGCACCGGCAGGCTGGCGTGGAACAGGTCCAGCAGCCAGGTCTTGCCACGCCCGACCGGGCCCCAGAGATAGAGACCGCGTGCCGGACGCCCGGCCAGCAGGTCGGCGTGACAGGCTTCCAGCTGGCGCGCAGCGGCTTCTTGGGCGACATCGAGCAGGCGGTCGCCCTGGGCCAGGGCCTGGCGGTAGGCGGCGAGGGGGGAAAGGGCATTGGACATGGCCGCCACTCTAGCGCCCGTGCTGGCAGCAGACCATGCCCCGGCGGAATGACGTGAGTCCTTTATAGCGTTTGAAGGCCGGCCGCGGCGGTTCGATAGTGCGAGACGATCCTGCCGGACGCCGCCGGCACCGCTTTCATCTCTGCCTGGAGCCCCGTCATGGCCGCCGATTCGACCCTGCACCTCGCCCACTGCCTCGCCTCCGTGGGCGTCTCCGAGATCCTCAAGATCACCGAGCGGGCCAACGCCCTGCGCCGCCAGGGCGCCGATCTGCTGGTGCTGGGTGCGGGCGAGCCGGATTTCGATACTCCGGAGCACATCAAGGAAGCGGCGATCCAGGCCATCCGCGCCGGCCAGACCAAGTACACGGTGCTCGACGGCAGTCCGGCGCTCAAGGAGGCCATCCGCCGCAAATTCGCCCGGGAGAACGACCTGGTGTTCGCCCAGGACGAGGTGACCGCCTCGGCCGGTGCCAAGCAGGTGATCTTCAACGCCATGATGGCGACCCTGGACGCGGGTGACGAGGTGATCATCCCCGCGCCCTTCTGGGTGACCTATGCCGACATCGTCACCATTCTCGGCGGCACGCCGGTGGTGCTGCCGTGCCGTGAGGAGGATGGCTTCCGCCTGACTGCCGCGGCCCTGGAGGCGGCCATCACCCCGCGCACCCGCTGGGTGATGCTCAACTCGCCGTCCAATCCCTCGGGGGCGGCCTATGGCGAGCAGCACTATCGCCCGCTGCTGGAGGTGCTGCTGAGCCATCCGCAGGTCTGGCTGATGGTCGACGACATGTACGAGCACATCCTCTACGACGGCTTTCGCTTCGTCACTCCGGCGGCGCTGGAGCCACGGCTGCGCGAGCGGACCCTGACCATCAACGGCGTCTCCAAGGCCTATGCCATGACCGGCTGGCGCCTGGGCTATGCCGGTGGACCCAAGGCGCTGATCCAGGCCATGGCCAGTGTGCAGAGCCAGGTGACCTCCTGCCCCTGCTCGGTCAGCCAGGCCGCGGCCATCGCCGCCCTGGATGGGCCGCAGGACATCGTGCGCGAGCGCTGCGAGCTGTTCCGCGAGCGGCGGGATCTGGTGGTGGATGCCTTGAATGCGGTGCCGGGTTTGTCGGCGCGGCGGCCCGAGGGGGCCTTCTATGTCTACGCCAGTTGCGCGGGGATATTGGGTCGGCGGACGCCGGGCGGGGAGGTGATCGACAGCGATACGGCCTTTGCCCGCTACCTCATGGATGAGGGCGGGGTGGCGGTGGTGCCAGGCTCGGCCTTTGGCCTGGCGCCTTACTTCCGAGTTTCCTACGCCACCTCGCACGAGGTGCTGGAGGAAGCCTGCCGCCGGATCGCCGAAGCGACCCGGCGGCTGCTGGCCTGATCAGCCGGCCGGCGGAGCCGGGGGCGCCGGCGGTTGGGCACCCGGGGCGA
>NZ_WHOV01000275.1:0-541 GCF_009765395.1 Pseudomonas sp. BAV 4579
AATGACATCTTTGCCGACATCCTCGAACTGCCCACCCTCTGGGTACCCCATTCCTATCCCGCCTGCTCCCAGCACGCGCCCAACGAGCATCTCCTGGCCCCGGTCGCGCGGCAGGGGTTGCAACTCATGGCCGGGCTGTTCTGGGACCTGGGCGATCGCTGGAGCCGCCGCTGATGCCCCTTGCCAAGACCACTGCCCTGGAATGGCTCGCCACCCAGCGCGAGCCGATGACCCTTCTCCTGCAACGCCTGGTCGATACCGATTCCAACAGCTACGACAAGACCGGCGTCGATGCCGTCGGTGCGGTGCTCACCGCGGCCCTGGCCGAAGATGGCATCGAGGTTGCCCGGACGCCGGTCGCCGACTTCGGTGACGTCCTCGCCGCCCAGGTGGGGCCCGCCACCGGCGCTGCGGTGTTGCTGCTGGGCCACCGCGACACCGTCTTTGCGCCGGGCACCGTGGCCAGCCGCGGCTTCACCCGCGATGCCCGCCAGGCCTATGGCCCCGGCGTCGCGGACATGAAGGGTGGACTGGTGGCGAG
>NZ_WHOV01000276.1:0-352 GCF_009765395.1 Pseudomonas sp. BAV 4579
GCGGCCTGCGGTGGAGCTCTACACGGTGCAGGTGTGCTTGGCGATGGCCTTCCTGTGCGTGTTCGCGCCCTGGGCCGTCGCCCTGACCCCGCTGTTCGGCCTGGTCACGGCCGTCGCCGTCCTCGGCTTCGGGATCTACCGCTTACGCCAGGCGCTGCGCGTGTTGCGCTACCGACGCAACATCCGGCGGCTGTCGTTCTACAGCATGACCAGCAAGGAGATCCCGGTCAGCAACGAGCGGCTATTCGTGGGCAAGGGCTTTCGCTGGGAGCAGAAGCACACCCAGCGCCTGGTTGATACCTACCTGCCGCAGTACGCGCCCTATGTCGAGCCGTCGGAATGGACCAACAAG
>NZ_WHOV01000277.1:0-264 GCF_009765395.1 Pseudomonas sp. BAV 4579
GCCTGGGCATGTTGCTGACGACGTCAGCGGAACATGGGGCAATCATCGGAGGCGACGGATAGGGCTGTCAAGCGGAAGGAGGGCAGAGAAAGGCAGAAGGGCGAGCGGCGGTCGAGCGAAGGGGAGGAAAGCAGGAAAAGCGCGCCAGGCGCAGCGCTGGGTCTAGCAGCAAGGCGCCTCGGCGAGGGTGAGGATAGTAGAGCTCAAGAGAAAGATGCCACCTGTGAGCGTGAGCACCGGCACTGGTGGTCCCTGGGCATTGAC
>NZ_WHOV01000278.1:0-818 GCF_009765395.1 Pseudomonas sp. BAV 4579
GGTTGGCCCGAAGTACAGTGTGCACCGAACCTTCTGTGAGCCCTATGTGCCTGTAAACCCGCTTATCACGAAGTTAGACGGCTGCGTGTCAGCTGCGGAGCAGGGAGACACAGGGAGAGCGTCACGCAAAGATCTACACGCCCTACCCGATGCTTAGCGTGCTCTTGGGGGTGGAGCTTCAAGACCAAGTCGAGAAACTCCGGGGTCGCCACTGATGACCGCCAGTGCGCGAGCGGGGTGGAACGCTTGCATTATGGGGGGGCAATACTTCCTAACGCAAGATTGCCGAAGACCGGTTGTGGAGCAATCTTCTACCAGTCAAAGTCTTAGACTTGGCAGACTTGGCAGACTTGGCAGACTTGGCAGACTTGGCAGACTTGGCAGTCTTGGCAGTCTTGGCAGTCTTGGCAGACTTGGCAGACTTGGACGTTACCTTGCTTTCGTTCTTGCGCGCTGGGGTTGATGCGCGCTGCTGCCATCTGCGAATTGGGTGTTTTGATCTGATCGATTCGCTCTTTACGAGTTGGCAGCAGCAGCTGCTCGCCCTTTAGGCCTTCGCGGCACCTCTGTTTCTGCTACCTGTCTTGCCGTTTCCTTTCAATGCCTCGATGTTCACCAGGCCTTTACAGTCTGGGTAGCGCAGGCATGACCAGAAGTCGCCGCTCTTGCCCTTTCGCTTGGCCATCTTGCCCTGGCAAAGCGGGCAGGGCGGGCCCTCCGGGACCTTGATGTTGAGCGTGGTTTGGCGGTACTGGGCGACCAGTTTGCCGATCCAGGCGCCTTGCTTGGCGATGAAGTCATCCAGCTGCATGGTGCCG
>NZ_WHOV01000279.1:0-489 GCF_009765395.1 Pseudomonas sp. BAV 4579
GGCATCGGCGCGGGTGGCGAAGCGATAGCCGGCGCCGGCGACGTTGAGCGTCCAGGGCCAGGGCACTAGCTGCGTCCCTTGGCCGCGTAGGCGGGTACCACTTTCCTGCAGGGCAACCGAGTACAGCACCTCGGAAGGGATGCCAGCCTGATAGGCGGCCAACTGATAGGCCGGCGGTGGGGTCTCGGCCGCTAATGCGCCCATCGCGAGCATCTGCAGAATCACGCCAGCGCCGAGCGCCTTGATCATTGCCGTAGCCATTGCCCGTTCACCTCTCGGACAGCCGACGGCAACTCGCCGCCGAGGCCCAGCTGAACCCAGCGGCCAGCGTCGTGGTTGAGGGTAATCTGCCGCGTGCGTACCTTGGCCGGATCGATGCCGGCGAGCACCGCCCAGCGGCGGATCTTGGCATCGTCGTTCTGACTGCCGATCAAGTAGAGGTCGAAGGCCTGGCCCGCGCTCTGCAGGGCCTGGACCCGCTCGGTACAG
>NZ_WHOV01000280.1:0-317 GCF_009765395.1 Pseudomonas sp. BAV 4579
GCAGATCAAGCCGGCGCATGCCTTTTTCGCTCCCGCCCTGCTGGCCGTGGCCCTCGGCCTGGGTGCCTGCGGCAAGCAGGACAACAAGGACCAGCAGCAACAGCAGCAGAAACCCGCAGAAGTCGGGGTGGTCACGGTACAGCCTCGCACCGTGACCCTGACCGACGAATTGCCCGGGCGTACCTCCGCCTTCCGTATCGCCGAGGTGCGGCCGCAGGTCAGCGGCATCCTGCTCAAGCGCAGTTTCACCGAAGGGGCCGACGTCAAGGCCGGCCAGCAGTTGTATCAGATCGATCCGCGCACCTACGAGGCCAACG
>NZ_WHOV01000035.1:0-113161 GCF_009765395.1 Pseudomonas sp. BAV 4579
AGATGTGTATAAGAGACAGGGCTTGAGCAGGGCTTGCAGGCGAAGGGCCTCATGGGGCGGCAGGCGCAGGGCGGTGCCGTCCTGCAGCAGGGCGCCGTTCACGTCGCCGCGGGGACCGTGCAGCAGCTGGACGATCTGGCCCTGGAGGCTGTCGCCATCGCGCTCGGTGCCAGGTGCCGGGGGCGCCGGCGGACGGCGACCGCCCACGCGATCCGGGCCTTCATCGGTGACCGTCTTGCCGGTCTGGACATTGGTCAGGGAGACCGCCTGGACCAGTGGCAGGCTGGCGGCGCGCAGGCCGGCGACGTTGATGCTGTCACCCGGCTTGAAGGTGGCGGCCAGTTGCTCGGACAGGTGCGGCGGGGTGTTGACCTCGGTGCCGTCGGCCAGGATCAGGCCGTCGATATCGCCGCGGGGATTGAGCAGGAACTGCTTGAGCTGGCCCTGCTGGGTAGGGATCTGGGCGCTGGCTGCGGTGGTGGTGGCGGTACTGCCGGCGGGTGCGGTTTGTGCCAGGACGAGGCCGCTGACGGACAGCAGGGCGAAGGTCCCGATCACGAGGGTTTGGGTCTTGGTAGGCATGGATGACTCCTGCGGTGGTTGACGATTAGGCTATTGCAGGGCCTGTGCCAACTTTAATTTATTTTATAAATCAATAGCTTGCGAATTTAAGTGGCCATCCGGGCCAGGCATTGCGTCCGGCTGGCGGACAGTCCTGTCGGCAAAGCGGACAGCCTAGGCGGGGCTGTCGTCTGCACCGACACCCAGGCCGAGCCGACTCAGCTTTGTATAGAGCAACTGGCGATGGATGCCCAGGCGGCGGGCCGCTTCGGCACGATTGCCGTCGCTGCGCTGCAGGGCGCGCTCGATCAGCAGGCGTTCCAGGCGTGCGGTAGCTTCGGCCAGGGTCTCCTCTGGCCAGCTGGCGTCGATGGCTAACTCATCCGGCGTCTCGCCCTGTAGGAAGGCCAGGTCGGCGGCGACGATGCGCTCGCCCTGGGCCAGGGTCGCGGCGCGCTGGATGGCGTTGCGCAATTCCCGCACGTTGCCGGGCCAGGAGTGGCGCAAGAGCAGGGCGGCGGCATCGTCCGCCAGCACGCGACCGCTGGCGGCGAGGAAGTGCTCGGCCAGCGGCAGGATGTCGGCTCGCCGCTCGCGCAGCGCCGGCAGGTGGATGGGCACCACGTGCAGGCGATAGAAGAAGTCTTCGCGGAAGTCGCCGCTGGCGACCCGCTGGGCCAGGTCGCGGTGGGTGGCCGCTACCAGCCGTACGTCCAGCCGTACCGGTGCGCCACCCACTGGGGTCACTTCGCGTTCCTGCAGGGCGCGGAGGATCTTGGCCTGCATCGGCAGCGGCATGTCGCCGATCTCGTCGAGAAAGAGGGTGCCGCCCTGGGCCTCGCGAAAGGCACCGAGGCGATTGGCGGTGGCCCCACTGAAGGCGCCGCGCACATGGCCGAAGAGTTCGCTTTCCAGCAGGTCCGGCGGGATGGCGGCGCAGTTGACCGCCACGAAGGGCGCCCTGTGTCTCTTGCCGTGTTCGTGGATGGCGCGGGCCACCAGTTCCTTGCCGGTGCCGGTCTCGCCGGTGACCAGCACCGTGGCCTCGCTGTCCACCAGGCGGCCGATGGTCTTCTGCACCTGGCGCAGGGCGTCGCTGCCGCCCACCAGCGTATGGCCTTCGACCGCGGTCGGCGGCACGCTGGCCGGGCCGCGCTGGGCGGTCATGCCAGCCAGCACCCGGATTAGTTCTTCTCGGCCGATGGGCTTGGTGAGGTGGTCGAAGGCGCCCAGGCGCATGGCCTCGATGGTGTTGCCGGCGCTGGCGAAGGCGGTCAGCACCGTGACCGCGGGCGGCTCGGGGCGGGCGCGAATGCGCGCCAGCACCTCCAGGCCATCCAGCCCGGGCATGCGCAGGTCGAGCAGCACGGCGTCCACCGGTTCCTGCGCCAGGCGCTGCAGGCCCGCTTCACCCCCGTCGGCCTGCAGTACCCGGTAGCCCTGGTCTGCGGCGGTTTCCGCCAGGGCGTCGCGCAGACCGGCGTCGTCGTCGATGATCAGCAGGGTTGGCATGGCAGGAGGATCTCGAAGCGAGTGGGAACGGAGGGGTCGATCAGGCGCGCCTCGCCGCCGTGGGCGCGGGCGGTCTCGCGGACCAGGGCCAGCCCCAGGCCGGTGCCTTCGGGGCGACCGGTGACGAAGGGCTCGAAGAGCTGGGCGCGCAATTCTGCAGGTGGTCCCTGGCCCGCGTCTTCCACCGCCAGTACCAGCCAGTCGCCGCGGCGGCTGACGTCGAGGCGGATCTCGCTGGCGGCCGGGGCGGCCTGGAGGGCGTTGAGCAGCAGGTTGTCCAGGGCGCGGGCCAGGGCGTCGCGATCGAAATAGCCCTGCTCGACGGCCACCCTGGCGGTCAGGCGGATGCCGCGCTGGGCGGCCTGGTCTTCGTGACCGGCCAGCACCTCGCCGCAGAAGACCGGCAGTTCGATGGCGGTCGGTTGCAGGTGCAGCGGCTGGGTGAGATCGAGCAGGCGGCGCAGCAGGCGGTCGAGGCGGGTGACCTGCAGCAGGATGGCGCCCAGCGCGCGTTGCTGACGGCCGCTGTCGCCGGCCAGGGCGTTCTCGGCCTTGAGGCGCATGGCGGCCAGCGGATTGCGGATCTCGTGGGCGACCCCAGCGGCTACCCGGCCAAGGGCGGCTAGCCGTTCACTGGCGTGGACCTGGGTGGTCAGCCGCTGGGCCTCGTCCCGTGCCTGGGTCAGGCGCTGCCCGGCCTGGTTGAGCGCCGCCAGCACCCGATCCAGCTCGCGTTCGCCGGTGAGGGCGAGGGTGGGCAGGTCGTGGCTGTCGCTGGCGCCCAGATCGCGCTCGACTCGCGCGACATGCCGCGACCACTGCCAGGTGAGTCGACCGAGCAGCAGGGTGGCGGCGAGCATGGCCAGCAGCAGCAGGCCCAGGCCCAGTTTCAGCTGGCGCTGACCGCTGCCCTCGGCGAAGGTCAGGCGGGTCAGGGTCCAGGCGGCGAGATCGGGGATGGGGCCGGACAGTGGGCAGGCGGCGACCAGCACCGTGGCGCCGTCCGCGCTGAAGCTGTCGCTCAGGCTGCGTGCCTCGGCCAGGGTCGCGGCGGAAAGATCGGCCAGGTGCTGGCGTTCGGCGGCGGACAGGGGGAAGGGACTGGCATCGGCCAGCAGTCCCGCCTGTTCCTGCCAGAGACCGCCGGCCATGCCGTGATAACGCAGCAGGGCGACACTGGCCACGCCGCCGAGACTGCGCTGCAGCGCCGGATCGGCGAGGCCAGCGGTAGGGCCGGACCAGCCATTGCTGTAGAAACGATAGCTGCTGGCGATGGCCTGGCAGGCCTGCTCGGCCTCCACCGTGGCCTGGCCGAGCTGGGCGCTTTCCGACTGGCGCAAGAGCAGGATCATCAGCCAGCCGACCCCGACGGCCATGCCGCCGAGCATCAGCAGCAAGGCAATCAGACGACTGCGCAGCGATCCGAACATGGGCGTTCTCTTCCAGGCCTTGGCCTGGATAGAGTGCCACACCCCGGCGGAGTTCGAGTGCCAGAGCGAGGGTCAGGCGCGCCGGCCGAATTCCGCTTCCTGCGCCGTCCAGCCGGGTACCCGCTCGCTCAGGGACAGCCCGAGACCCGGACGGGTCGGTACCTGCATCCGCCCGTCACGGGTTTCCAGGCGTTCGTTGAACAGCGGCTCCAGCCATTCGAAGTGTTCCACCCAGGGCTCGGTGGGATAGGTGGCGGCCAGGTGCACGTGCAATTCCATGGCGAAGTGCGGTGCCAGCATCACGCCAGCCTGCTCGGCCAGGGCGGCCACCTTGAGGAAGGGCGTGATGCCGCCAACCCGCGGCGCGTCGGGCATCAGGAAGTCGGCACCGCGCAGGCGGATGAATTCCTGGTGCTCGGCAATGCTGGTCAGCATCTCGCCAGTGGCGATGGGGGTGTCGAAGGCCGCGGCCAGGGCGGCGTGACCCTCGGCGTCGTAGCAGTCCAGCGGCTCCTCGATCCAGATCAGGTTGAATTCCTCGAAGCGCCGGCACATACGCTGGGCGGTGGGTCGGTCCCATTGCTGGTTGGCGTCGACCATCAGCGGGAAGCTGTCGCCCAGGTGGCGGCGCACGCGGGAGACACGTTCCAGATCCAGGACACAGTCGGGCTGGCCGACCTTGAGCTTGATGCCGCCGATGCCTTTCTCGCGGGAGACATCGGTGTTCACCAGCAACTGCTCCAGCGGCGTGTGCAGGAAGCCGCCGGAGGTGTTGTAGCAGCGCACCGAATCGCGCTGGGCGCCCAGTAGGCGCGCCAGGGAAAGGTTGGCGCGACGGGCCTTGAGGTCCCAGAGGGCCACGTCGAAGGCGCCGATGGCCTGGGTGGCGAGACCGCTGCGCCCCACCGAGGCGCCGGCCCAGCAGAGCTTGGTCCAGAGCTTCTGGATGTCGCTGGGATTCTCGTCGAGCAGCACCGGGGCGATTTCCCGGGCGTGGGCGAACTGGCCGGGGCCACCGGCGCGCTTGGAATAGCTGAAGCCCAGGCCGCGCTGGCCGTCGCGGGTCTCGATCTCGACGAAGAGGATGGCGATCTCGGTCATTGGCTTCTGCCGGCCGGTGAGCACCTTGGCGTCGCTGATGGGGGTGGCCAGCGGCAGGAACACGGAAGCCAGGCGGACCCAGGCGATGCGGTCCTGGTCGGCGCTGTAGGAGGTGTCGGTCATGAGGATGCTCCAGGGTGAGGGATCAGGGACGGGTGGCAGGCAGGGCGGCGTCGGCGGTGGCGGCTGGCTCGTCGTTGAGTTCGCCAAGGTCCAGGCGCTTGAGCGGACCGACGATGACCAGGTAGGAGAAGGCGCCGAGCAGGCCCATGGCGGCGACGTAGGTGAGGGCCACGTCGAAGGAGCCGAGCTGGTTGATCATCAGGCCGATGGCCAGCGGGGTGACGATGCTGGCGATGTTGCCGCAGAAGTTGAAGAGGGCGCCGCTCACACCCATGGCGCGCTTGGGCGAGACGTCGCCGACGATGCACCAGCCGAGGTTGCCCACGCCCTTGGCGAAGAAGGCGATGGACATCACCAGGGTGACCAGGTCGATGGACTGGGTGTAGTTGGCCACCACGATGCTGCTGGAAAGCAGCAGGCCGACGATGATCGGCGTCTTGCGCGCGGCGGTGAGGCTGTAGCCGCGGCGCAGCATGCCGTCCGACCAGAGTCCGCCGATCACGCCGCCCAGGCAGCCCGCCACCGGCGGGATGGCGGCGATCAGGCCGACCTTGAGCATGGTCAGCCCCTTGGCCTCGACCAGGTAGGTCGGAAACCAGGTGAGGAAGAACCAGGTGATGGTGGTCAGGCAGAATTGCCCCAGGTAGATGCCGAGCATCATGCGGTTGCCGCTGATGGCCTTGAAGGTGCGCCAGCTGAAGGGCGCCCGGGTGTCGCCCAGGTCGGGCAGACCGCCGCCGGCTTCGATATGGTCCAGCTCGCTCTGGCTGACCCTTTTGTCGTGCCGGGGCTCCTGCACGGTGGCGAACCACAGCAGGCCGATGAGGATGCCGGCGCCGCCGGTCCAGAAGAACACGTGCTCCCAGCCGAACTGGTTGAGCAGGATCACCATCAGTGGCGTGAACACCGCCAGGGCGAAGTACTGCGCCGACTGGAAGATGGCGGTGGCCAGGCCGCGCTCCTGGCGCGGGAACCACATCACCGTGAGACGGTTGTTGGCCGGAAAGGCCGGCGACTCGGCCACGCCCATGAGGAAGCGCAGCACGAACAGCGCCAGCAGCGCCGAGGAGAAGAATTCGACGTAGCCCTGCAGGAAGGTCAGTACCGACCAGAGAATCAGGCTGGCGCCCAGCACCAGCCGCGAGCCGAAGCGATCGAGCACGATGCCGCCGGGAATCTGCATGGCGGTGTAGGCCCAGCCGAAGGCCGAGAAGGCCAGACCCATGGCCACGGCGTCGAAGCCGAGGTCGTGACGCAGGGCCGGCGCGGCGATGGAGAGAGTGGCGCGGTCGACGTAGTTGAATACCGTCACCAGAAAGATCATCGCCAGGACGAGATAGCGGACGCGAGTGCGCCGCGACGGCTCAGGGGAAGTGCGCATTGTTATTGTCCTTTTCAGCGGGCAAAGCCGGCGGCGAGGCCGGCACCTGCAGGAGGACGCTAAGCTGATTACGCAATCATTCAAGCGTCAGCGCGTACTCTCGCGCATGACCAGTTCGAAGCCGGTATCCCGTTGCAGCTGTGTCTCCGCGCCTGCCAGACGGGCGAGCAGGGCCCCCGCGGCATGGGTGCCCATCGCGGCGCCGCGCACGTCCACGGTGCTCAGCGCCGGGATCAGATGGGCGGCGCTGGCCAGGTTGCCGAAGCCCATCACGGCCAGCTCTTCCGGTATTCGCAAGCCGCGGGCATGGGCTTCGGCCAGCACTCCGTGGGCGAGGGTGTCGGAGCTGCAGACCACCACCTCGGGGTAGGCGCCAGCGGCGAGCAGGCGGGCCAGGCCCTGGCGACCCAGTGCCGGGGTGGCCGGCGGTGGCAGGCTGACATCAACTGGCGCGGCCAGTCCGTGGATGGCCAGTTCGTCACGGAAGGCATCGCGACGCAGCCGTCCGCGGGGATCGTCCAGGGTCAGGCTGACGAACTGGGAATAGCCGCGCGCCAGTAGCTCCTGGGCGACGGCCTGGCCCACCGCGACATGGGAAAAGCCCACCAGCATGTCCAGCGGTCGCTCGCCCTGGTCCCAGCATTCCACCAGCGGAATGCCGGCCTGTGACAGGCGCAGTCGGCTGGCGGCCGTGTGCAGGGTGCCGGTCAGCACCATGGCGTCGGGGCGGCGACGCAGTAGGGCGTCCAGCAGCCGCTCCTCGCGTTCGGCGGAATAGTCGGTCAGGCCCAGCAGGGTCTGGTGGCCGGCCTCGGTCAGGGTCTGCATGAGCGCCTGCACGGTGTCGGCGAAGATGGAATTGACGATGGTGGGTACCAGGATGGCGATCAGCCGACTCTCCAGGGGCGCGCTGCCGGTGGTGAGCATGGCCGGCTGGTAGCCGCTCTCGCGCACCGCGCGAAAGACTTTCTCACGCAATGCCGGGCGGACGATTTCCGGCTGGTTGAGGGTGCGCGAAACGGTGATCGGCGAGACCCCGGCCAGGCGGGCCACGTCCTTTAGGGTCGGTGGCTTGCCAGCGGGACGACCAGGCCAGGACGGGGCGTTGCGATCACCGGACAAGAGCGACTCCGCGACAGGACAGGGAATGGCCGATTCTGCCGAGTCATACGATGACTCTCAAGGTGAAAGAGCCACAGACGTACAAGCCAGGACCGGACGTGCTGGCTAGCCTGGGTCTCCTTCTCGAAGCCTGACAGGTGTCCCTTGGAAATCGTCCTCTATGCCCTGAGCGTCATGTACAGCCCCGGTCCGGTCAACGCCCTGGGGCTGAACGCCGGTCTGCGCGGCCAGGCCCGCCGGGCGCTGGGTTTCTATGCCGGGGTGGGCTGCGCCATGCTGATCCTGTTTCTGGCCCTGGGCTATGCCGGCGCGGTTCTGGTCTCGGGGGCGCTGCTGCCGTGGCTGGCGCTCCTGGGCGGTGGCTATTGCCTGTACCTCGGCTATCGCATCGCCCGGGCCGCGCCGCCGACGGCGGCGGGAGAGGAGGAGGGCGCCGCAACGCGGCTGACCTTCGCCCGCGGCTTGCTGATCCAGGGGCTCAATCCCAAGGGCTGGCTGGCGGTACTGCCCATCGCCACGGTGATGTTTCCGGCGGCTCAGGTGACCGGTGGCAAAATCGCCCTCTGGTCGCTGCCCCTGGCCCTGTCGGCGGGCGGTGCCCCGGCCAGCTACGCGGTGCTTGGCGCGCTGCTCGGGCGTTACCTGGTGCAAGGACGTGGCTTGCGCGGAGTAAATCTGCTGCTGGGGCTGAGTCTGGTCGCGTGTGCCCTGCTGCTGTTCCATGACGCCTGGCGCGGTCTGCTAGGCTGAGCGCCGGAGGAGTCGCCATGAGTACCCAGATCGAATTGCCCGGTGCCACGGACTGGGTACGTCACGCCCCGGCCTTTGATGAGCTGGAGTCCATCGAGGCCTTTTTCAGCGGCCATGCCTTCGATCCCCATCGCCATGCGACCTATGCCATCGGCCGCACCCTGGCCGGGGTGCAGAGCTTTTCCTATCGCGGCGCCAAGGCCAGCAGCCTGCCGGGCGAGACCATGGTGTTCCACCCGGACGAGGTCCACGACGGCCGCGCCGGCGCCGCCTGCGGCTTTCGCTATCGGATGCTCTATGTGCCGCCGGCCCTGGTGCAGGACATCCTTGGCGGGCGGCCCTTGCCCTTCCATCGTGAGGGTGTCTCCCTGGATCCGCGCCTGGCACGCGCCACCGATGCGGTGTTCGCCCGCCTCGACGAGCACCCCGATGCCCTGGGGCGCGACGATGCCCTCTATGGCCTGGTCGCCACCCTCGCGGAGGTCTGCCAGGCCTGGCCCAGTCGCGGGCGGGTCGATTTCGCCGCGGCGCTGCGCGCTCGTGAATACCTGGAGGACAACCTCGACCAGGCCGTCACCCTCGACGACCTGGCCCGTTGCGCTGGCCGTGACCGCTGGAGTCTGACCCGGGATTTTCGCGCCTACTTCGGTACCAGTCCCCATCGCTACCTGACCCTGCGCCGCCTCGACCGGGTACGGCTACACGTGCGCCTGGGACTGGGGCTGGCCGACGCGGCCGTGGCGGCGGGCTTCTACGACCAGAGTCACATGACGAAACATTTCCGCCAGGCCTTCGGCATGGCGCCAGCCCGCTGGTTTCGTGGATTGGCCAGAGCGCCCGCCAGGTAGGTCATGGCTGGCGCACCCAGCCCTTAGCGTCGCAACGATCAGGACGATCTCGCCAAGCGGCATGTGCCGTTCAACGGACGCCGTCAGCGAAACGATTCAGGCCGAGGGCAGTCAACCTGTGCGCACTTCATGAACAGGAGCCCTTTTATGACCGGCCAGGGAGAATCTGCCGCTCGTCCCACCTTCAGTCCTCCGGTCTTCTGGACCTCGACCTTGCTGCTACTCGCGCTAGTGCTCTATGCCAGCCTGTTCCAGGCGAATGCCCAGTGGCTGTTCGCCGCCATTCAGGGCTGGATCATCACCAACCTGAGCTGGTTCTACATCCTCGCCGTGGCCATCATCCTCGGCACCGTGGTGTTTCTCGGCATGAGTCGCTATGGCGACATCAAGCTCGGCCCGGACCACAGCGAACCGGACTACGCCAACACCACCTGGTTCGCCATGCTGTTTTCCGCCGGCATGGGCATTGGCCTGATGTTCTTTGGCGTCGCCGAGCCGGTGATGCACTTTCTCAATCCGCCCTATGCCGATGGCCAGACGGTGGACGCCGCGCGCCAGGCCATGCGCATCACCTTCTTCCACTGGGGCCTGCACGCCTGGTCGATCTACGCCATCGTCGCCCTGATCCTGGCCTATTTCAGCTATCGCCATGGCCTGCCGCTGACCCTGAGATCGGCGCTCTATCCGCTGATCGGCGAGCGCATCTACGGCCCCATCGGCCATGCGGTGGACATCTTCGCCATCATCGGCACGGTGCTGGGCGTCGCCACCTCCCTGGGCTTCGGCGTGTCGCAGATCAACACCGGGCTCAATGTGCTGTTCGGCGTGCCGGTGTCCACCCCGGTGCAGATCGGCCTGATCGTCATCACCACGGCGCTGGCCACCCTCTCGGTGGTCTCGGGGCTGGACAAGGGCGTGCGGCGGCTGTCGGAACTCAACCTGGGGCTGGCGGTGCTGCTGATGCTGACCGTGATCATCCTCGGTCCCACCGTGCTGATCCTGCAGACCTTCGTCGAGAACACCGGCGGCTATCTCAGCGAGATCGTCAGCCGCACCCTCAATCTCAACGCCTATCGACCCACCGACTGGATCGGCGGCTGGACGCTGTTCTACTGGGGTTGGTGGCTGGCCTGGTCGCCCTTTGTCGGGCTGTTCATCGCGCGCATCTCGCGCGGCCGGACCATCCGCGAATTCGTCTCCGGCGTGCTGCTGGTGCCGGCCGGCTTCACCCTGCTGTGGATGACCGTGTTCGGCAACACCGCCATTCACATGATCCTCACCGAGGGCATCACCGACCTGGCCGCCGCCGTATCCCAGGACAGCTCCCTGGCGCTGTTTGCCTTCCTGGAGCACTTCCCCTTCGCCAGCGTGATCTCGCTGATCGCCATCGTCATGGTGGTGGTGTTCTTCGTCACCTCGGCCGACTCGGGCGCCATGGTGGTGGATATGCTGGCCTCCGGCGGCCAGGACCAGACGCCGGTCTGGCAGCGGGTGTTCTGGGGCGCCAGCATGGGCCTGGTGGCCATCGCGCTGCTTCTCGCGGACGGCCTCAAGGCGCTGCAGACCGCCACCATCGCCAGTGCCCTGCCGTTCACCATCGCCCTGCTGTTCAGCATGCATGGCCTGCTCAAGGCCTTGAAGCTGGACGCCACCAAACGCGGCCTGCGCCATCAATCGCTGAGCCTCACCCCGCCGACCAGTCGCACGCCGGGGGGCTGGCAGCGCCGGCTGCGCGGCCTGGCGATGTTTCCGCGGCGTAGTCACGTGGTGCGCTTCATCGGCGAGGTGGCCAAGCCGGCCTGCCTGGCGGTGGCCGAGGAATGGCGCAAGCAGGGCTATGTCTGCGGCGTGGAAGACCGCGAGGATGGCGGGGTGCGGCTGTATGTCGGTCCGGCCGAGCAGCCCCAGTTCGTCTACCAGGTAAGACCCCACGCCTACGCCATGCCCAGTTTCGTCATGGGCAGCGAGCCGGGGGAGGAGCGCAAGTACTTCCGTGCCCAGGTCTATCTGCGCGAGGGGGGCCAGGACCATGACGTTATGGGCTGGTCGCGCGAGGACGTCATCGGCGACATCCTCGACCAGTACGAACGCCACATGCATTTCCTGCATCTGGTGGGCTGAAACGAAAAAGCCGGGCGCAGTGCCCGGCTTTTTCATGGTGCGGCGTCTGGGTCACTTCACCCGGAAGCGCCGGACCACCGCGATCAGCTGCTCATTGGACGACTGCACCGCCGCGGTGCTCTCGGCGGTGCGCTGCCCGCTGGTGACCAGATCGTCGACGATATAGCGTACGGCAACCATGTTCTGATTGATCTCGCCAGCCACCGCGCTCTGCTCCTCGGCGGCCGCGGCGATCTGGGTCGACAGGTCGCTGATGCGCACCACCGAACCGCTCATCTCGTCCAGGCCGTTGGTGACCTCGCGGGTATTCTCGGCGGTGCTCTGGCAACTGGTCTTGGTCACTTCCATGGCCGCCACCGCGGAACTCACGCCCTGCTGCAAGCGGCTGAGCATCTCGTTGATCTCGGCGGTGCTCTGCTGGGTGCGTCCGGCCAGGGCGCGGACCTCGTCAGCCACCACTGCGAAGCCACGCCCCTGCTCGCCGGCCCGGGCCGCCTCGATGGCGGCGTTGAGCGCCAGCAGATTGGTCTGGCCGGCGATCTCGCCGATCACCCCAAGGACATCGTTGATGCGCTGGGCATCGCCCTGCATGGCCTGCACCTTGAGGGTGGCGTCTTCCACCTGGTCGACCAGGGCGAACACGCTGGCGGAGGCCTGCTGGACCACGGCGCGGGAACGCTCGGCCTGGCCGTTGGCGGCCTGGGTGAGGGAGGCGGTATCGCTGGCACTGCGGGCCACGGAGTCGGAGGTGGCACTCATCTCGGTGATGGCGGTCACCGCCTGGTCGGTTTCGCTGGCATGGCGGGCCAGGATGGCACCGTTCTGCTGGGCCTGGCCGTGCAGTTGCTTGAGGCCGGTGTCGATGCGGTCGGTGGCGTCGCCCACCTCGCCGATCAGTCGCTGCAGATAGCCGATGAAGCCGTTGACCGCGCCGGCCACTGCATCCACCTCGTCCTTGCCGTGCACCGGGATGCGTCGGGTCAGGTCGGCATCGCCGGCGGAGAGCGATTCGATGTTGCGTTGCAGCAGGCCCAGGCGACCCATCAGCTTGCCGAGCGCCAGCACCATGATGCCCACCAGCAGCAGGACCAGCGGCAGCTGGATCGCCGCCAGGGTCTTGAGGATGCCGGTGTTGGTCGCCGCGATGAGCGAAGTGGGCAGCGCCGTGGCCAGCAGCCAGGGTGTGCCGGCCAGCGGGCGCAAAAAGAAGGTGTGCGGCGTGCCGTGCTCGTCGACATAGGTGTCGCGCACCACCGCCTCACCCTTGAGCTTGCCGAGGTTCTGCTGGATGGCGGCGACGAAGGGCGAACGGGCGGCATAGCCCGAGACGTTGTTCAGGATCTGCGAATCACCGAGTTCGCTGAGGTTGCTGAGGATCTTGCCATCGGCCTCGACGATCATCATGTCGGTGTCGTCGAGTTCCTTGCGCAGGCTGTCCACCAGGGGATTGAAGAAGCCCAGGGTGAGGTCGATGGTCGAGACGCCAAAGGCCTTGCCGTCGCGCTGGATGGCCATGGCGCAGTTGGTGCGCGGCTCGGCGCTGGCGGCGTCCTTGTAGGCGGCGGCCCAGACGCACTGGCCGGCGGGGCTCTTGAGGCCGGCCTGGAACCAGGGCTGCTCCCAGTAGTTGAGCGACTCGGGGGAGTTCCAGTGGGTGTTGACGATCAGCTTGCCGCCGGCATCGCGGTGATAGAAGGTGCTGAACTTGTCGCGCCCCTGTTCGCGCTGGTTGGGCAGCGGCCAGATACCGCCGCCGAACACCTTGGCATCGCCATACTGGTCCACCAGGCCGGGCAGTACCCGGTCGATGGCGGCGCTGTCCAGCAGCGGCACGGTCTGGGTGATGGAGCGCTGCTGCGCCTGGATCTGGTTGAGTTCGCGATAGATGCGGGTGCCCACCTCGTTGACGCGGGTGAGCACGGCGGATTCACCCGCGGCGACCAGATCCGGGGTCACCCACAGGCGGATGCCGATGACGGTGGCCGCGAGGGTCGCGCCGATGAAGCCGAAAAAAATCAGGGTATAGCGGGTCCGAATGGTGTTCAAGGCCATGGTGTCGCTCCTGCGGTTACAGCGTCTTTCACGCTGCGAAAGGCATCCTTGGCGATGTTCTGAACAGGGATGTCAGAGCCTTATCGGCGTGTGATGTGTGACCTTTAGTCGCAGAAGGATCGGGATATCAAATTGCCATTCCGGTCGTGGCGTGACCCGCTAGCCGCTTTTTAGTCAGAGGATTGCGCCGTGCAGCGATCAGGATCGCAAGGCGCGTAGCTCGCCCTGCCAAACACCGGCGTGCCGGCGGACGATCACCAGGCAGGGGCCGTCTCCTGGCGCCGCGACCAGGCACTGGCCATCGGCCTGCCAGAAGGCACTGCGACCCACGCAGGCATAGCCGCCGGTGGGTCCGCCGTGGTTGGCCATGAGCACGGCCATGTTCAGCCGCCGGGCA
Source organism: Pseudomonas sp. BAV 4579 (assembly GCF_009765395.1). Classification (NCBI taxonomy): domain Bacteria; kingdom Pseudomonadati; phylum Pseudomonadota; class Gammaproteobacteria; order Pseudomonadales; family Pseudomonadaceae; genus Pseudomonas; species Pseudomonas sp. BAV 4579. Next base: position 13,399 of record NZ_WHOV01000035.1, read on the forward strand.
TGGCCGGCCAGTTGGGCGCTGTCGGCGGGATAGCCGGTCGGACCTATCACTGCCGAGGCCAGGTAGAGATCGGCGCCCCGGGCGCGGGCGGCATCGACATGGGCCGGGTGATTGCTGTCGGCGCAGATGGCCAGGGCGGCCTTTACGTCCCGTACCTCCAGCAAATCCCCGCCGTTACCGGGGACGAAGGGCGGTGTCTCGCCTGGATGCAGGTATTGCTTGGTGTGGACGCGACAGCGGCCATCGGCGCCGAGGATCAGCGCACCGATCTGCAGCCCCGTCGGACCCTGGATCGGCGCCCCGACCACGGCCGTGAGCCCGGCGACGCGGCAGGCCTCGCGCAGGGGCCGCAGGCGCGCATCGGCACCGTCCAGCGTCAGCGCTGCCGCCAGGGTCGGTTCATAGCCGGTCAGGGACAATTCCGGAAACAGCGGGAGCTCCACTCCGGCGTCGGCCGCGGCAGCGATGAAGTCGAGATGGGTGCGCAGATTGGCGGCAAGATCGCCGGCGAGCGAAACGGATTGGGCGGCGGCCAGGGTAAGGGTGGGCATCGAGACTCCAGAGCAAGAGGTAGCGACCAGGCGATCCGGGCCCGTGCACCGCGGGTGTTGGGGCGTCCAGCGAGGGCGCACGATAGCTCCGCGCTACCTGAATACGCTGGGTTGCCTCCCGGTTATACCGCTATCGCTACCTCTCAGTATTTGGCGCGGAAGCGCCTCGCTATAGTCGGGCCGTCTATCAATTTCAAGAATAACAGGACGGGTCATGGCGATAATCAACTATGTAACGGAGATCCGCTTCGGCGCCGGCTGTGCGGCCGAACTGGCCGAGGTCAACGCGCGGCTGGGCTTCCAGCGACCGCTGATCGTCACCGATCGGGGCGTGGTGGCTGCCGGTCTCATCGAGCAACTGATGGCGCTCAATCCCCTGGCCGCCTACCAGGTGTTCGACGCCACCCCGGCCAATCCCACCGAGGCCGCCACCCGCGAGGGCGTCGCCTGTTTCCGGGACGCGGACTGCGACGGCATCATCGCCGTCGGCGGCGGGTCGCCCATCGACCTGGCCAAGGCCATCGCCGTGTCCGCGCGCCATCCCGGACCGCTGAAACAGTTCGCCCTCATCGAAGGCGGCCTGACGCGCATCACCGCGGCGACGGTGCCCATCGTGGCCATTCCGACCACGGCCGGCACCGGCAGCGAGGTGGGACGCGGCGCCATCATCATCCTCGACGATGGCCGCAAGGTCGGCATCCTCTCGCCCCATGTCATCCCGCGGGTGGCCATCTGCGATCCGCTGCTGACGCTCAGCCTACCGCCGCACCTGACCGCCGCCACGGGCATGGACGCGGTGGCCCACTGCATCGAGACCTTTCTCGCGCCCGGCTTCAATCCGCCGGCCGAGGGCATCGCCCTGGACGGCCTGCGCCGGGCCTGGCGCCATCTGGAGCTGGCGTTCAACGAGCCCAACAACCTGGAAGCCCGTACCCAGATGCTCAGCGCCTCGCTGCAGGGGGCACTGGCCTTCCAGAAGGGGCTGGGCTGCGTGCATAGCCTGAGTCACTCGCTGGGTGGCATCGATCCGCGGCTGCACCATGGCACCCTCAACGCGGTCCTGCTGCCGGCCGTGGTGGCCTTCAACCGGAGCGCGGAATCGGTGATCCGCGACGAGAAACTCGAACGCCTCGCCCAGGCCATGCAATTGCCGACGCAACTGTCGGTGGAGCAGGCGCTGGCGCACAAGGCCGAAGCCCTGCGGCTGCCGACGGGACTGGCGCAGATGGGCGTCGATACGGGACTCATCCCGCGCATCGTCAGCGGCGCCCTGGCCGATCACAGCCATCAGACCAATCCCCGGGAAGCCTCGGCGGAGGACTATGCCCAACTGATCAGGGCCTCGCTCTGAGGTCCTGTCGTCCGTAGCAGCAAGCCCTTCCGCTGCAGCGTCGTCCGCCGTCCTGCCTTGCGCCTCGACTCGTTCCGGGCGGGCAATGGGCTGCGGATGAGCGACGGCTGCCCTGCAACACCCTCGCGACAATCACAACAATTAAAGGACGCGAAACATCATGGCCCATCCCAGTACCACCACAGCCCCGGTGCCGTTCGATCCGCTCTATCGCAAGGTCGCCTGGCGCGTGCTGCCCCTGCTGCTGCTCGGCTACATCATCGCCTATCTCGATCGGGTCAATGTCGGCTTCGCCAAGCTCGCCATGCTCAGCGACCTCGGTATGTCCGACGCGGCCTACGGCCTGGGCGCCGGCATTTTCTTCATCGGCTACTTCATCTTCGAAGTCCCCAGCAACCTGATGCTGCATCGCGTCGGCGCCAAGCTGTGGATCGCCCGCATCATGATCACCTGGGGCCTGGTCTCGGCGCTGATGGCCTTCACCGGACCCATCGCCCAGTGGCTGGGCATCAGCCACGAGCTGACCTTCTACGGCTTGAGGTTCCTGCTCGGCGTCTGCGAGGCGGGCTTCTTCCCAGGGGTCATCCTCTACCTGACCTACTGGTTTCCCTCGGCGCTGCACAGCCGCATGATGGCCATCGTCATCCTCGGCAATCCGGTGTCCTTCATCTTCGGTGGTCCGCTCAGCGGCGCCATCATGTACTACATGGGCGGCAGCAGCCTGCTGGCCGGCTGGCAGTGGATGTTTGTCATCGAGGCCGTACCGGCCGTGGTGGTCGGGGTGGTGGTGCTTTGCCTGCTGGACAACGGCATCCAGGATGCCAAGTGGCTGAACGTGCAGGAAAAGGCCGAGCTCACCCGGCGCCTCGCCGTGGAGGCCGCGGAAAAGCCCCGCATCGCCCTGAAGCGCCTGTATGCCCTGCCCATCATCTGGCTGCTGACCGGCATCTACGTCTTGCTGATGCTCGGCAACTACGGCATCAATTTCTGGGTGCCGACCATCATCAGGAACGCCGGGGTGGCCTCGGTCCTGGACATCGGCCTCATCACCGCCATCCCCTATGTGTTCGGCGCGGCGACCATGGTCTGGATCACCCGTCAGGCCCAGCGCACGGGTAACCAGCGCGCCTATGGCGCCCTGATGTCGGTACTGGCCGGTATCGGCCTGATCCTCTGCGCGGCCTTTCCCCAGCACCTCCTGCTGATGATCCTGGGGGTCGCCTTCGCCGTGGGTGGCAGCCTGAGCGCCATCGCGCTGTTCTGGGGGCTGCCCGGCGCCTTCCTGCAGGGTGCCGCCGCGGCGGCCGGCATCGCCGTCATCAACTCCTTCGGCAACCTGGGGGGCTTTGCCGGACCCTATCTGCTGGGGCTGCTGACGACGCTGTTCGGCTCGGCGCAAGGGGGGCTGATGCTGCTCGGGGGTTGCCTGCTGGTGTGCGCGGCGCTGATGCTGTGGGTGACCCGGCGGCCCGGTCAGTCGACCACCGGGCTGCTGGCCGAGTAGCCACGCCGGGATCGCCGCGCGTTTTCGATCGGGAGCGACCGCCGTTCGCTTCCGCTTTCTTTACCAGTGAAGAGGACGTCATGGATCTGGTCAGCGAGTTGCAAACCATCGTCGGGCGGCGTCATGTCCTGCAGGGCGACGCCGCGACCCGGCGCTTCCGCCTGGGAATCCGCTATGGCGGCGGAGCGGTGCTCGCCGTGGTCCAGCCCGGCAGCCTGCTGGAGATGTGGCGGGTGCTGCAGCGTTGCCACGGCGCCGGGACCATCATCATCTGCCAGGCCGCCAACACCGGTCTGACCGGCGGCTCCACCCCGGTGGCCGAGGGCTACGACCGGCCGGTGGTGCTGATCAACACCCTGCGCCTGACCCGCCTGGCCCTGCTGCGCCAGGGCGAGCAGGTGCTGTCCCAGCCAGGCGTGACCCTGAGTCAGTTGGAGACGACGCTGAAACCCCTGGGGCGCGAGCCCCATTCGGTGATCGGCTCGACCTGCATCGGCGCCTCCGTCACCGGTGGCGTCTGCAACAATTCCGGCGGCTCGCTGATCCGTCGCGGACCGGCCTTTACCCAGCTGTCGCTGTTCGCCCGCATCGACGAGGCCGGGCACCTGCAACTGGTCAACCATCTGGGCCTGGCGCTGGGCGATACTCCCGAAGAGATCCTTACCCGGCTCGACGAGGGCCGCTTCGACGACAGCGTCGTGCAGGACCCGGTCGGGGCCATGGCCTCCGATCGCGAATACGCCCGCCATGTCCGCGACGTGGCCTCGGCCACCCCGGCGCGCTACAACGCCGATCCGCGGCGGCTCTACGAGGCCTCGGGCTCGGCCGGAAAGCTCGCCGTGTTCGCCCTGCGCCTGGATACCTTTGCCGCCGATCGCAACACCCGGGTGTTCTACATCGGCTCCAATCGAGCGGCCGACCTGGAAGCCATCCGCCGGCACATCCTGGTCAATTTCGCCTCTCTGCCGATTGCCGGCGAGTACATGCACCGCACGGCCTATGAGCTCAGTCGCACCTACGGCAAGGATCTGTTCCTGTTCATCCAGCGTTGCGGTGCGCAGCGGGTACCCCAGGCCTTTGCTTGGAAGACCCGCTTCGATGCCCTGAGCGAACGCCTGGGCCTGGGCGCCCAGCTCGGCGACCGACTCCTACAACGCCTCGCCGCGCCGCTGCCCGAGCATCTGCCAGCGCGGCTCAATGCCTTCGCCGAGCGCTTCGAGCATCACCTGCTGCTCAAGATGGGCGAAGAGGGCATCGACGAGGCGCGCGCCTATCTGCAGGCCTGGCTGCCCAGCGCGGACGCGGACTTCATCGAGTGCGACGCGGCGGAGGGCAACGCCGCCTTCCTCAATCGCTTCGCGGTCGGCAATGCCATCAACCGCTACCGGGCGGTGCACCGGGACCGCGTGGAAGACATCCTCGCCCTGGACATCGCCCTGCCGCGCAACACCCAGGACTGGTTCGAGACCCTGCCGCCGGAGCTGGCGGAGCAGATCGAGGTGACCATGTATTGCGGGCACTTCTTCTGCCATGTGCTGCATCAGGAATACCTGGTGAAGAAGGGCCGGGACTGCGCGGCGCTCAAGCGTCGCCTGCTGGCCCTGCTGGATGCCCGCGGCGCCCGGTATCCCGCCGAGCACAATGTCGGTCACCTCTACGCCGCGGCGCCGGAACTGGAGCGGCACTATCGCCAGCTCGATCCGACCAATGCCTTCAATCCGGGCATCGGGCAGCTGACGCGCCGTCATCGCTGGCAGGACGACTGCTGCGCGGAGCACTCCAGCGAAGCCATCGCCGCGGCGGCGAAGGCGGCCCGAGCGGCGCCTGCGGAGACGAGTCGCACGCCCTGAGCGGGAGTGCCGGACCGCTCAGTCCTCCTGCTGGATCGCGTAGAGCGATTCCACCAGCAGCGCGAACGCCGGATTCTGCTGGGCGCTGCGCCGCGAGACCAGCTCATAGGGTTCGCTAGGGGACCGGAGCTGCAGCGGCAGGCGACTGACCAGGCCATGCTGGCAGACGTAGTCCGCCACCTCGACCGAGACCAGCGCCACCAGCCGCGGATCGCGACTCAGCAGCGACAGGGTGGTCAGCGCCGAGGTGGTCTCGATCAGGTGCAGGGGAAAGGGTAGCTGCGCCTCGAAGAATTCGTGTTCCAGGGTGCGCCTCATGGGCATGTTGGCCCGATAGACCACCCAGCGACTGTCGGAAAGATCCTGCAGCTCGACCCGCTCGCGCCGGGCGGCCGGATGGGAGGCGTGGGCGATGACCGCGAGGGACTCGTCCTTGATGACCAGGGTGTCGTAGCTTTCCGGCCGCTCGCTCACCGACAGGCGACAGATGGCCGCGTCCAGCCGTCCCTGGTCGATCAGACCGAGCAGGGTCGTGCTGGTGTCCTCCACCACCTCGATGGACAGCCGCGGCTGCAATTCCAGCAGCCGCGAGATGGCGTGGGTGAGCAGGGGCACGGCGCCCATGATGGTGCCGATGGCCAGCTTGCCGCCCGAGCCGCTGGCGATGGCGTGCAGCTCATGGCGCAGGTTGTCCAGGTCGGCCTGGATCAGGCGGGCGAAGCGAATGGCGCAGGTGCCCGCCGGGGTCGGCAGCAGGCCGCGGTTGGTGCGCAGGAACAACTCGACTCCCAGGGTGGACTCCAGCTCCTTGAGCGCCTTGCTGGCGCCCGGCTGCGTGAGCCCCAGGCCTTCCGCGGCGTTGAGCAGTGAACCTTTTTCCGCCAGGGCGATGAGCAGGCGCAGCTGCCTGGCGTGCAGGCGCGACATGATGGCGTTGAGGCTGGCGAGATTCTTCATTGACTGAACGTTATATCGCAGTTGCTTATTGTTGGTCCCGAAGGCTCTAGCCTAGAGCAAGTCGTTGCTTGCGTATAACGGACTGTAATACGGGCCGGGCATGATCGGCCGCGAGCCTGCCTCTACGAGGCCTGGTTCGATTCGTTGGGCTTCGGCGATAGCGCCGCCTCAACCCCACCTACGGGTCCTGTAGGTGGGGTTGAGCGCCAGCGAAGCCCAACGGTTCGGCTTCAAGGAGCGCACTCTTTCCCTCACCCCAACCCTCTCCCGGAGGGAGAGGGGGCGGCAAAGGTGCGAAGGGAGGCGGTGGCATCTACCAGCAGGCTTTACCCCCTCTCCCCTGGGGAAGGGGGTAACGGGAGGCAGGGTGGCATTGAGGTGCCGGCTTCTACCCCCTCTCCCTTTGGGAGAGGGTTGGGGTGAGGGCGAGCAGGGAGGCAAGGCGGCATCGAGGCGCAGGCTTCTACCCCCTCTCCCTCTGGGAGAGGGTTGGGGTGAGAGCTGCTCCCCCCTAGAGCAGTGTGAAACTCCCCTCGCGCACCCGTTCCGAATCCAAGCCGACCATCACCTTGAATTCGCCCGGTTCCGAGACCAGCTTGAGGTCGTTGTTGTAGAAGCGCAGGTCCGCCTCGGTGATGGGGAAGTCCAGCTCGCGGCTTTCGCCCGGTTGCAGCATCACCTTCTGGAAGCCCTTGAGCTCCTTGACCGGTCGCGCCAGGGAGGCGGTGACGTCGTGCAGGTAGAGCTGCACGACGGTGGCGCCAGCACGATTGCCGGTGTTCTTGACCGTGACCCGAGCAGTCAGGGTGTCGCCCTTCTTCAGGGTGGCGCTGGACAGCAGCGGCGCCGAGACGTCGAAGGTGGTGTAGCTCAGGCCGTAACCGAAGGGGTAGAGCGGACCGTTGACGATGTCGAAGTAGCGCGAGGTGTACTTGTTCGGCTTGGCCGCATCGAAGGGGCGACCGCTGCTCAGGTGGTTGTAGTACAGCGGCACCTGGCCCACTTCGCGGGGAAAGGTCATGGTCAGCTTGCCGGAGGGGTTGTGGTCGCCAAACAGCACATCGGCCACGGCGTTGCCGCCTTCGGTGCCGGGGAACCAGGCTTCCAGCAGCGCACTGGCCTGCTCCTGTTCCCATTCCAGTGCCAGCGGGCGGCCGTTCATCAGCACCAGCACCAGCGGCTTGCCGGTGGCCTTGAGCGCCTTGATCAGCTCGCGCTGGGTGTCGGGCACGCTGATGCGGGCGCGGCTGGAGGCCTCGTGGGCCATGCCCTGGGATTCGCCGACCACGGCCACCACCACCTCGGCCTGGCGCGCGGTGGCCACGGCTTCGGCGATCAGCTCGCTGGCGCTGCGCGAGTCCACCGCGACCGCCGGTTCATAGGAGTTGAGGTAGGCCAGCACATCGCGGTCGTCCAGCAGGTTGGCGCCCTTGGCATAGAGCACCTTGCCCTGACCGGCCACGGCGTTTTCCAGGCCGCGGCGGATGGAGACGGCCTGGGCGGCCACGCCGGCGGCGGACCAGTTGCCCATGACGTCGCGCGGACTGTCGGCCAGCGGACCGACCACCGCCAGGGTGGCGCCCTTGCGCAGCGGCAGCACGGCCTTTTCGTTCTTCAGCAGCACCAGGCTCTCGCGGGCCACCTGGCGCGCCTCGGCGCGGTGCAGGCGCGATTCGGCGTTGGTGTCGACCGGATCCTGACCCTGCAGGCGGCGATAGGGATCGTCGAACAGGCCCAGGCGGTATTTGGTCAGCAGCATGTCGCGCACGGCCTGATCGATCTCGGCCTGGGTCACCTTGCCGGCGGCCAGCAGGGCGGGCAGCTGCTTGCCATAGACGTCGTCGTGCATGTTCAGCTCGACGCCGGCCTTGAGCGCCTGTTCGGCGGCGTCGCGGGTATCCTTGGCCACGCCGTGCAAGACCAGTTCGTTGATGGCGCCATGATCGCTGATCAACAGGCCCTGGTAGTTCCAGTCCTTGCGCAAGAGGTCCTGCAGCAGCCAGCGATTGGCCGTGGCCGGCACGCCATTGATGCTGTTCAGCGCCACCATCACCGCGCCGGCTCCGGCTTCGGCGGCGGCGCGATAGGGCGGCAGGTAGTCCTGCATGAGCCGCTGCGGACTCATGTCGACGTTGCTGTAGTCTCGTCCGGCTTCCACGGCGCCATAGCCGCCGAAGTGCTTGATGCTGGCCATGAGGCTGTCGGGGGCGTGCAGGTCGTCGCCCTGGTAGGCGTGCACCAGGGTGGCGCCGATGCGCGAGGTCAGCCAGGTGTCTTCGCCGAAGGTTTCCGAGGCACGGCCCCAGCGCGGTTCGCGGGTGACGTCGACGGTGGGGGAAAAGGTCAAGTCGAGGCCATCGGCCGCCGCTTCCAGGGCGGAGATGCGCCCGCTGGTGGCGATGGCGTCGAGATTCCAGGTGCTGGCCAGGCCCAGGTTGATGGGGAAGACGGTGCGCATGCCATGGATGACGTCATAGGCATAGAACAGCGGAATCTTCAGCCGGCTGTGGACGACCTGGTCCTGCATCTGGCGGATGTCGGGGCGGGTCACGGTGTTGAACATGGCGCCCACCTTGCCGGCGCGGATGTCCGCCATGATGGCTTCCTTGGGATAGTCCGGCCCGACGCTCACCAGGTTGAGCTGGCCGATCTTTTCCTCCAGGGTCATCTTCGCCAGCAGGGCGTCGACATAGGCGCGCGCCGGATCCCTGTCCTGCGCCGGGGCGAGGGTGGCGCTGACCGCCAGTCCCAGGCCGAGCATGAGTGCGGTGAGGCGTGGTGCGTTCAACATCGTCCCCAATTCCCTGTGCGTGCTTTCTCGTTGTTCTTGAGCACCCTTGTGCGGAGGGGATTGTACAGCCGCGACGCCGGGATGCGGAGCCGTTGACGGCCGGCGGCAAGGCCGGTCGTCAGGGGCGTGGGAGCGGGGGGCGAAGGCCTAGAAACGCGGCTTGCGGGTTTCCCAGTCCGGCTGGTACTTGCGCATCTGGCGCACGTCGTCGCGGCTGCGGATATCGGTGGCGAGGAATTGCTCGTGCAACTTGGCGAGCTGGTCCTGATCCAGCTCCACGCCCAGGCCGGGGGCGTCGCTGATCGCCACGCAGCCGTTGCGAATCGGCAGCTTGCCGCCCCGGATGACCTCTTCGTCCTCTTCCTGCCAGGGATAGTGGGTGTCGCAGGCATAGGCCAGGTTGGGTACCGCGGCGGCCACGTGGGTCATGGCCATGAGGCTGATGCCCAGGTGCGAGTTGGAGTGCATGGAGACGCCCAGGCCGAAGGTGTCGCACAGCCGCGCGAGGATCTGGGTGTCCCTGAGGCCGCCCCAGTAGTGGTGGTCGGCGAGCACGATCTGCACGCTGTTCTGGGCCACGCTGCGGCGGAATTCGTCGAAGTCGGTGACCACCATGTTGGTGGCCAGGGGGATGCCGGTGCGCCGGTGCAGTTCGGCCATGCCGGCGAGGCCCGGGGTCGGATCCTCGTAGTACTGCAGGTCGTCCTTCAGCACCTCGGCGATGCGCAGGGACGTTTCCAGCGACCAGTTGCCGTTGGGGTCGATACGCAGCGGTGCCTCGGGAAAGGCCTGGCGCAGCGCCTTGATGCAGGCCGCCTCGTGATCCGGGCCAAGCAGGGTACCGGCCTTGAGCTTGATGCTCTGGAAGCCGTTCTCCTCAATCATCCGCGCCGCCTGGGCCACCACCTGCTCGGGGCTGATGGCTTCGCCCCAGCGATCGGGCTGGTAGGGCGCATCGATGTGCTCGGCGTACTTGAGGAACAGGTAGGCGCTGAAGGGCACCTCGCGGCGCACCGCACCGCCCAGCAGCTCGACCAGGGGAATGCCCAGGGAGCGTGCCTGCAGATCGAGGAAGGCGACTTCGAAGGCGGAATAGGCGTTGGCCACCTGCTTGCTCGGATGGGAGCCGGGAGCCAGCTCGGCACCGGCCACCACGCCACCGGCGAGGCCGGCGACGGTCGTCACCACCCGGGCACGCAGGCCATTGAGGTCCCAGGCGGAGAGGCCGACCAGGCTGCTTTCCATGGCCTTGAGTACCGCCAGCACCGGGGCGTCGCCATAGCTCTCGCCGAGACCGATGTGGCCGTTGTCGCCCTCCACCTCGATGATGGATCTCAGCGCATAGGGTTCATGGATGCCGCTGGCGTTGAGCAGCGGGGCATCGCGAAAGGCGATGGGGGTGACGGTGATCCGTTTGATCTTCACGCTCAGACTCCTGGACTTGTCATTGTGGTGGTCTTTGTCAGTCATCGTATGACTAGCGGTCGGGATCTTCAACCGAAAGAAGTGCCAGGATCCTGATGGCATGACCGCATATCGCATCGGGGTTGCCCGCTCCGGTCGGGGCTGGATAAATAGCCAGCCGCCATCTCATTCGTCCGTTTCGCATGAAAGCTCCGCTCGAAGATCCCTTCTACTATCTGCACAACTTCCAGCGGGTACTGGACTGGGTCGCCCTGCGCTATCCCGACCTGCTCGACGACCGCGAGCAGGCCTTCATCGCCGCCTTCGCCGATCTACCGCAGCCTTCGCGGGCCCTGCTGGTGCGCCTGGTGATGCGCAAGGGCGAGGTGTTCCGCGCCAGCAAGCTGGTCTATGGCGAGATCGGCTGCCCCCGCGCCGCGGCGACCCCCCTGGTGGGCCTCGGCTGGCTGCTGGCCGATCCGGAATTGCACCTGATCGAACTCTTCGCCCTACTGCGCAAGGAAGAACTGCTCGGCTGTTTCGGCGCCCGCCTGCCCAAGGCCGGCCGCAAGGAAGACTGGCTGGCGCGCCTGGAAGCCGAGCAAGCCACGCCCCTGGCCTTCAGCGGCTGGGCCGGCACCGTGCCCGAGCTGGTGGAGGAGGGCGTCTGGCGGCTGACGCTGATGGATCTCTGCGATCGCCTGCGTCTGCTGTTCTTTGGCAACCTGCACCAGGACTGGACCGACTTCGTGCTGGCCGACCTGGGGATCTTCCAGTACGAGACGGTTGCCTTCAGCGCCGAATCCCGCGCCTTCGGTCAGCGCCAGGAGGTGGATGCCTATCTGCACATCCAGCGCTGCCGGCAGGCGCTGCGCGACGGGCTGCCGGCCGCCGAGCTGCTGCCGCTGCTGCCCGCCGAGCGCTTCGCCAACACCTGGCTGGAGTTGCGCCGCGGCAAGCTGCTCCACGAACTGGCGCAGCACCACGAACGCCTCGGCGAACTGGCCCAGGCGCAGGCGCTCTATGCCGCCTCGGCGCATCCCGAATCGCGCATCCGCGCCCTGCGCATGCTCGAACGGCTGGAGGACTGGTCCGCCGCCCAGGCACTGGCGGAAGCCATCGTCGCCGCGCCGGCCCATGACGCCGAGCGCCAGCAGGTGGCGCGCATCCTGCCGCGGCTGGTGCGCAAGCAGGGTGGGCCGCCCAATAGGCGCCGCCCGGCCAGTCCGGTGCAGCGGCTCGATTTCGAACTGGTCAACGACGGCCTGCGCCGGGTCGAGTGGCTGGTGCGCGAGCACCTGGGCCGCGACGAGGCGCCGGTGCACTATGTGGAAAACACCCTGCTCACCAGCCTGTTCGGGCTGCTGTGCTGGGACGCCATCTTCCTGGCCATCCCCGGCGCCTTCTTCCACCCCTATCAGCGCGAGCCGGCCGATCTGCGCCTGCCGGGCTTTCGCGAGCGACGGGCCGAGGCCTTCGCCGCCTGCCTGGCGCGCCTGGACGACGGCTCCTATCCAGCGGTGATCCGCGAGCGCTTCGCCAGCAAGCGCGGCCTGGCCTCGCCCTTCGTCGCCTGGGGCATCCTGAGCAGCGACTTGCTCGACCAGGCCCTGGCCTGCCTGCCGGCGCGGCATCTACGGCTGTGCTTCGAACGACTGCTGGAAGATCCGGACAACAATCGCACCGGCTTGCCCGACCTGATCCAGTTCTGGCCGGCGGAAGGGCTCTACCGGATGATCGAGGTCAAGGGCCCGGGCGACCGCCTGCAGGACAACCAGCGCCGCTGGCTGGACTTCTTCGCCGCCCATGACATCCCGGTCAGCGTCTGCCACGTGCAGTGGCAGGTGGCCGCGAGCTCCGCATGAGCTATCGCATCGCCGTTCGCGCCCTCTGCGAATTCACCGCCAAGGCCGGCGACCTGGATCTCAGGTTCACCCCGTCGCCCACCGCCCTGGAAGGCATCGAGGGCCACCAGCGGGTGGCCGCCCGGCGCGGTCCCGGCTATGAGTGCGAGGTCAGCCTGCAGGGCGATTTCGAGGATCTGCAGGTGCGCGGTCGCGCCGACGGCTTCGATGCCGCCGCCAATCGCCTGGAAGAGATCAAGACCCACAGGGGCAGCCTGGACTGTCAGCCCGGCAACCATCGCCACCTGCACTGGGCCCAGGCCAAGGTCTATGGCCATCTGCTCTGCCAGAGCCGCAAGCTGGCGGAGCTGACCCTGGCGCTGGTCTATTTCGATATCGGCACGGGCGCCGAGACCGTCTTCACCGAGCAGTGGACGGCCGCGGATCTGGCCGCGCATTTCGAGCTGCAGGGTTCGCGCTTTCTCGCCTGGGCGCGCCAGGAACTGGCCCATCGCGCCGCGCGTGATACGGCGCTGGCGACCCTGGCCTTTCCCCATCCCGACTTTCGCCACGGCCAGCGGCCCCTGGCGGAAGCCGTCTACAAGGCCGCCAGCGTCGGCTGCTGCCTGCTGGCCCAGGCGCCCACCGGCATCGGCAAGACGGTGGGCACCCTGTTCCCGCTGCTCAAGGCCATGCCGCGGCAGAACCTGGACCGGCTGTTCTTCCTCGCCGCCAAGACCCCCGGCCGCGCCCTGGCCCTGCACGGTCTCGATACCCTGGACGCGCCGGTGCGGGTGCTGGAACTGGTGGCGCGGGACAAGGCCTGCGAGCACCCGGAGCTGGCCTGCCATGGCGAGTCCTGTCCGCTGGCCCGTGGCTTCTATGACCGGCTGCCGGCCGCGCGCGCCGCGGCCCTGGCCGCGCCCACGCAACTGACCCGGGCACGGGTGCGGGAGACGGCCCTGGCCCATCAGGTCTGTCCCTACTACCTGGCCCAGGAACTGGCGCGCTGGAGCGACGTGGTGGTGGGCGACTACAACTACTATTTCGACGGCAGCGCCATGCTCCATGCCCTGGCCCAGACCCAGGAGTGGCGGGTCGGGGTGCTGGTGGACGAAGCCCACAACCTGCTCGACCGCGCCCGTGGCATGTACAGCGCCAGTCTCGACCAGCGTCGCCTGGCGGCGGGCAAGGCGGTGGCGCCGCCGGCCATCGCCAAGGGCCTGCAGACACTCAATCGCGAATGGAATCGCCTGCACAAGGAACAGCAGGTCGACTACCAGGTGCAGGCGGAATTGCCCGCTGCCTTTCTGACCGCCCTGCAACGGGTGGTGGGTCTGCTCACCGAGCATTTCGGCGAATCCGGGCAGCCACCGGCGCCGGAGCTGCAGACGCTGTTCTTCGACCTGCTGCAGTTCATGCGCCTGGGCGAGACCTTTGGCGATCACTCGCTGTTCGACGTCACCCTGCTCAGGGGCCGCGGCAAGGCGCAGTCGCAACTCAATCTGCGCAACCTGGTGCCGGCGCCCTTCGTCGGTCCGCGGCTGGCGGCGGCGCACAGCTGCACCCTGTTCTCGGCCACCCTGATTCCCCAGCATTTTCACCGCGACCTGCTCGGGGTCCCGGCCGGCAGTGCCTGGGTCGATGTCGCCTCGCCCTTCGCCGCCGAGCAACTGGAGGTGCGCCTGGTGCGGCTCTCCACCCGCTACGCCGACCGCACCGCCTCCCGCGCACCCATCGCCGCCCTGATCGCCAGTCGCTATCGCCAGCGACCGGGCAACTACCTGGCCTTCTTCAGCAGCTTCGACTACCTCGACCAGGTGGCCGAGGCCCTCGCCGAACTGGCGCCCGACGTGCCCCAGTGGCGCCAGTCCCGCGGCATGGACGAAGCGGCCCGCCAGGCGTTCCTTGACCGCTTCCAGGCCGACGGCCGCGGCATCGGCTTCGCCGTGCTCGGTGGCAGCTTCGGCGAGGGCATCGACCTGCCCGGCGACCGCCTGATCGGCGCCTTCGTCGCCACCCTGGGCCTGCCCCAGCTCAATCCGGTCAACGAACAGCTGCGCCAGCGCCTGCAGCGGCGCTTCGGCGACGGCTATCGCTACGCCTACCTCTATCCGGGCCTGCAAAAGGTCATCCAGGCCGCCGGCCGGGTGATCCGCACCGTGCAGGACCGCGGCTGCCTCTACCTCATCGACGACCGATTCACCCAGCCCGAGGTCAGGGCGCTGCTGCCGACCTGGTGGCAGGTGGAGGAGGGCGCGGTGCCCACGGGCGAACCTGCGCCCGCTTGAAGGCTATCGTGGTCATGGCCGCCCGCCGATGCAACTGATCCCATGGCACTCCGGTGTTTTGTTGATCGCGGCCATGGGCCGCTCCGACGATTACATCGAGCCTGTAGGAGCAACTGCCTTGGCCGTTATAGGGTGCACCAGTTGTAGAGCCGTAGCGTGGAAAACGGCGCAGCCTTCTCCACTGGGGACTTCGTGGCGAGGGTTGCCCTCACCCCAACCCTCTCCCGAGGGGAGAGGGAGCCATCCGCGCAGGCGGTCATCTCCATCATCGAGCCTGTAGGAGCGGCCCATGGCCGCGATCACCGTACAGCCGTTGCTTAGGCCTCCGGCGTCTCCTCGCAAAACCTCAATCTGTTGCCAAAGGGATCGGCGATCTCCATCACCAGGCCCCAGGGCAAGGCCTCGATACCCGGGCGGGCGAAGCCATAGTTCCTGGCCAGCAACTCGGCCTGGAAGGCGCGGATGCCGATCATTCGGACGAAGACCGTCGAGCCCGGGCAGGCGTCGCCGTGGTGACCGGACAGGTGCAGGCGCAGGCCGGCGCGCTCGACTTCGGCGTAGAGCGGCAATCCCGGCTCGAAGCGATGTTCCCAGACCAGGCGGAAACCCAGGAACTGGCAGTAGAATTCACGCGCCTTTTCGTCATCGAAGATGCGCAGGATGGGGCTGGGTTGCCCGAAGGCGATGGCGGCATTGACCATGAGCGTTCTCCAGGGGCGCGAGGAGTGTCGATGATGCCCATTCCACCGCGTCCGGCAACCCGAAGTGTGATCCGGAAAGCTTTGGTAACCGCTCTGGCAGGCCAGAGCGTGCGCTAGGCGGCAGTTCACCGGTGCGATGGCGAACCTATCCGGGTATCGTGCATTCTTTTCCTTTCTGGCGGTTCGGCTGGGCCGAATCTTTCATCCTTTGTGACCAAGGTTGATCCATGCAGCGTAGACACCTGCTCAAAGCGTCCCTGGCCCTGGCGGCCTACACCGGCATTCCCTCCACCGGGCTGTTCGCCCTCCAGGCCTTTGCCAATCCGGCCAATGGCGATGGCCAGGCCTTCGATTTCGACTGGCTCAAGCAGCACGCCAAGGAGCTGGCCGGCCAGGCCTACCAGCCCACCGCCCAGAAACTGCCCGACACCCTGGCGAACATGACGCCCCAGCAGTTCAATGCCATCGGCTACGATGCCCAGCATTCGCTCTGGCACGACCTCAAGGGCCAGCTGGACATACAGTTCTTCCACGTCGGCATGGGCTTCAAGACGCCGGTACGGATGTACTCGGTGGACCCTAAGACCAACGAGGCCAAGGAAGTCCACTTCCGCCCCGAGTTGTTCAACTACAACGACAGCGGCGTCGACAAGAGCCAGCTCAAGGGCGACCTGGGCTTTGCCGGCTTCAAGCTGTTCAAGGCGCCGCACCTGGCCCAGTACGACATCGTCTCCTTTCTCGGCGCCAGCTACTTCCGCGCCGTGGACAAGACCCGCCAGTACGGCCTCTCGGCCCGCGGCCTGGCCATCGACACCTATGCCGATCGGCCCGAGGAGTTCCCCGACTTCACCAAGTTCTGGTTCGTCACCCCGAACAAGAACAGCACCCGCTTCGTGGTCTATGCGCTGCTGGATTCGCCCAGCGCCACCGGGGCCTATCGCTTCGACATCGACTGCCTGAACGACCGCGTGGTGATGGACGTGGACGCCAACGTCAACGCCCGCCGCGACATCAAGCAGCTGGGCATCGCGCCCATGACCAGCATGTTCGGCTGCGGCACCCACGAGCGCCAGACCTGCAATACCTACCACCCGCAGATCCACGACTCCGACCGCCTGGCCATGTGGAAGGGCAACGGCGAGTGGATCTGCCGTCCGCTGAACAATCCGCCCAAGCTGCAGTTCAACGCCTTCAAGGACGACAGTCCCAAGGGCTTCGGCCTGGTGCAGACCGATCACGAATTCGAGAGCTACCAGGACGTCATGGTCCGCTACGATCGCCGGCCGAGTCTGTGGGTGGAGCCCACCTCCGCCTGGGGCGAAGGCGCCATCCAGCTGCTGGAGATCCCCACCACCGGCGAGACCCTGGACAACATCGTGGCCTTCTGGGCGCCGGCCGAGACCATCACCGCCGGCAAGTCGCTGCACTATGGCTACAAGCTGCACTGGAGTGGGCTGCCGCCGGTGAGCACGCCGCTGGCGCGGGTCAATGCCACCCGCTCCGGGATCGGCGGCTTCCCCGAGGGCTGGGCGCCCGGTGAGCATTGGCCCAAGGTCTGGGCACGGCGCTTCGCCATCGATTTCAACGGCGGCGGCCTGTCGTTCCTGCCCGAGGGTACCGGCATCGAGCCGGTGGTGACCGTCACCGACGGCAAGGTGCAGGATTTCCACGTGCTCAAGATCGACGAGATCGGCGGCTACCGGGTGATCTTCGACTGGTACCCCACCAGCGACAAGGCCGATCCGGTGCAGATGCGCGCCTTCATCCGCACCCAGGACCGCGCCCTGAGCGAAACCTGGCTGTACCAGTACTTCCCGCCGGCCGCCGACCAGCGCCGTTATCCGGACTGGAAGCAGTCCTAAGCGGCGGCTGGGAAAAAGCCGCTGTGCCTCTCCGGCACAGCGGCTTTTTCATGCCCGGAGCAAGGGCGCAGAGCCTGACAGCTCGCTGTGATCAGTCGGCCAGCACCACCTGGTTGCGCCCTGCGCGCTTGGCCCGGTAGAGGGCCGCATCGGCCAGGCCGTAGGCGAGCTCGAAGTCGGTGCCCGGGGGGTTGAGGCTGAGGCCGAAGCTGGCCGTCACCGGCGCCATGCCGGTCGCCTCCCGGGCGATGCGCAGGCGCAGGCATTCGGTCATGGCCAGGGCCTCGTCCCGTGCCAGGGTCGGCAGCAGCACGGTGAATTCCTCGCCACCCACCCGCCCGACGATGGCCGGCGCCTGGACCAGCTCCTGCAGGCAGCGGGCGATGGCCTGGATCACCCGATCGCCGGCGGGATGACCGAAGTCGTCGTTGATGCGTTTGAAGTGATCGATGTCCAGCACGATCATGGCACCGCCCCGCTGTCGCAGCGCCTGGCCGGCCTGGTCGATCACCGCGCCGCGATTGAGCATCCCGGTGAGGGCGTCGTGGGTGGCGCGGTATTCCAGCTGCTGGCTGAGGGTCTGCAACTGCTGGTTGAGGGCGTTCATCTCGCGTTCGGCGCGATCGCTGCGGGCGATCAGCCGGCGGGTCTCGCGCATCAGGCGTTCGAAATGCAGCGTCAGGTCGCCCAGGGCGGCGCGGTAGCACTCGGCATCGGCGTCATCGGCCACATAGAGGGCGCGCGCCGCCTGCAGCACCCCGGCTTCCTGTTCGAACAGGTCGGGGTCCGCTTCGACCGGGCTGCAGCGCCTGACGCTGGCGGTCATGCCGGCAGCTCGGGATGCTCGACGAACGTCAACGCCTGGAAGTCCAGTCGCAGCTCTTCGCCGAACTCCTGGATGGTCTCGTCCTCGGCATCGTACTACCAGTGCAGCTCCACCTGATTGCCGGCCTGGGCCGCCTGGTCCAGGGCATCGAACAGGGTGAACAGCATCTTGGTGCTGGAGCTGTTGAAGTAGGCCAGGGCCACGTGCACCCGGATGCTGGCGTCCTGGCGCTGGTCGAGATAGGCCCGCAGCGATTCGATCACCGGCAGGTAGAAGGCCGCGGCGTTTTCCGGAAAGGATTCGCCCTTGAGCCAGAGTTCGTCCTCGGCGAAACGGAAGTCCACCTCCGGAGAGGTGGCGGTGGGCGCGATGAACACGGTGTCCATACGAGGTCGGAGTCCCTGTCAGATGATGGCTTTCAGGCAGAACAGGGTGGTGCCCGGCGTCTGCATGGAGGGATGGAAGGCGAATTCCAGGGGGGCGCTGGCATCGCGCGCCATGGTCAGGAAGCCGAGGCCGGCGCCCTTGCTGTCGGCCGGGGTCTCGGCGCGCAGGGATTCGCGATAGGCCTGCTTGATCTGTTCCAGCGACATGCTGCACAGCGGTTCGAGCCGTGCGCGCAGGGCGTCGACCTTGTCGCTGGCGATGGGATTGGCACAGAGCATCTGGTAGTTGCCGTCCTGGCGGGTGATACAGACCGAACCCTGACCCAGCTTGGCGTCCGCCAGGGCGTCCGGGGGCAGGGCATCGGCGGAATAGTGCAGGACGTTCTGTGACAATTCGATGAAGGAGGAAAACAGCTTGCGCCGGGTGGCGCTGCTGATCCCTTCGAATTCCAGTTGCAGCTTCACCACCTCGGCCATGGCGGCGACGATGCCATGGGAGAAATAGCCGCGGTGATAGAAGATCACGTGCTGCTGCTGGGCGATTTCGAGAAAGGCGCCGTTCGCGGGAAAGGAGGCGGTCATGTCGGTCAGGCCACGCGGATGCAGAGAAAGGTGAGGTCATCGCGACGCAGTTCGTCGCCCTGCCAGCGGGCGAGGTCCGCGCTGAGCTGTGCGCAGAAGGCCGCGGTGGGCGCCGTGCGCGATTCGCTCAATCGGGCCAGGGCGCGGCGCTTGCCGAAGGAGGTGCGCCGCGGACCGCCGATCTGGTCGATCAGGCCATCGGTGGTGGCGAACAGCAGGCTGCCCGGTTGCAGCGGCAGGGTGGTGGCCGGCCAGCACTGGTCGAGCGGGCTGTCGGCGTAGCCGATGCCCAGGCGCAGCGGCGCCAGGGTCAGGACCTCCGCGGCGTCGGGCGCCAGGAGGTGGAGGGGCATGCGGGCGCCGGCGTAGGTCAGGCTGTGGCTGTGTCTGTCCACCCAGAAGCAGGCCAGGTCCAGGCCGTCGTTGGATTCGGAGATGCCGCCGGACTGCCCCAGCATCGCCTTGACGCTGCCGTTGATCGCCGCCAGCAGCGCCGAGGGATCGCGCGGTCCCAGCTGTTGCAGGGCCTGGGTCAGGGACGCCGAGGCGATCAGGGTCATGAAGGCGCCGGGCACGCCGTGGCCGGTGCAGTCGGCGATGGCGCCGAACCAGCCGTCCTCGTGCTGGGCGAAGTGATAGAAGTCGCCGCCGACCACGTCGCGCGGCTGCCAGACCAGGGTGGCGTCCTGCTCCATCACCGCCAGGGCCTCGCGCGAGCTGCGCAGCATGGCACGCTGGATGACGCTGGCGTACTCGATGCTGTGCATGATCTGGCGATTCTTCTCGGCCTGCAGATCCGCGACCATGCGCATCAATTGCACGCCCAGGCCGAGTCCGACGAAGCGACCCTCGCGGGTGACGATGAAACCGTCGGCCAGGGCCTTTTCGCCCACCTCGACGGTGCGCCGGGTCAGCTCCTCGATGGACAGGGCGGCGTCCACCACCAGCGGCTCCTTGTCCATGAAGGCGATGCAGCTCTTGCGATCGTAGACTTCGCGGTGATACGGCTTGCTCATCTGCGAGAGAAAGATGTCGCGGTTGATCAGCCCGATCGGACGGTCGTGCTCGATCACCGCGAGACTGGTGATCTCGCGGCGTGCGTTGAACAGCTCCATGACCATGGCATTGGTGTGCTCGGCCTCGACCGCGGGCCACTGGGTGCAGAGGTCGAGGGCGCAGCCCTGGCTGGGACGGGAGGAGGTACGCGCGGAGGGCAGGGGAGCGGACGACATCGTTACGAATCCGTTCTCGGGAGGTCGATGCAGCCTAGGGGCTCCGTATTGAGCTTTGATGACAGAGGATGGCCAGGCGCCAGTATGGAGTGGCGCCTGGTCAGGGGGACGGCGTCAGCCGGTCAGGATGCCCAGGGCGGCGCGGGTGAACGGCGCGGGCGGCACGGCGTTGAGCACCGCACCCTGCAGCTGCAGACCGCTGTGGGCGAAGTGGCGCTGGGTCGCCTCGATTTCCTTGGCGGTGTTGCAACCGTAGCGCGACACCAGCAGGCAGGTGCCGGCCTGGGCGGCCAGCAGCACGGCATCGGTCACCGCCAGCACCGGCGGGGTGTCGAGGATGACCAGCTCGTAGTCCTGCTGCAGACCGCGCAGCAGTTCGGTACAGCGCGCACTCATCAGCAATTCGGCCGGATTCGGCGGACGGATGCCCCCCACCAGGCAGTCCAGGCCGGGTATCGCCGAGGGCTGGATCGCCTGCTCGGGCGTCGCCAGTCCCGCCAGCACCTCGGCCAGACCCGGACGACGAGCCAGTTGCAGGCGCCGGTGCAGGCGCCCGCGCCGCAGGTCGGCATCCACCAGCAGCACCCGCATTCCGCCTTCGGCCAATACCCGCGCCAGTTGCACGGCCACCGACGACTT
This sequence comes from Pseudomonas sp. BAV 4579, assembly GCF_009765395.1. NCBI lineage: Bacteria > Pseudomonadati > Pseudomonadota > Gammaproteobacteria > Pseudomonadales > Pseudomonadaceae > Pseudomonas > Pseudomonas sp. BAV 4579. The sequence continues at coordinate 34,170 of NZ_WHOV01000035.1, forward strand.
GCCGGCGGCAGGGCTGGCGCTGGTGATCAGCAGCAGATCGTTGCGCGCCTCGGTGCGGGCGAAGGCCAGGCTGGTCCGCAGGATCCGCAGGGCTTCCTGGTAGCCGCTGTCGAGCGAGGTCTGCAGCGGCCCGCCGACCTGGCGACTCGGTGCCAGCGGCAGTTGCGCCAGCACCGGCAGGCCGAGATCTTCCAGGCCCTCGGCGTCTTCGATACCGCGCTCGAGACTGGCACGCAGATAGACCCAGGCGGCGCCGGCCAGGCAGCCGAAGAGCAGCGCGCTGAGGATCAGCAGGGGTTTCTTGGGATAGACCGGGGCGATCTGGGTATAGGCGCTGTCGATGATGCGCACATCGCTCACCGTGCCGGCGCGCACCACCGACAATTCCTGGATGCGCTTGCTGATCAGCGCATAGACCTTGTCCGCCGCCTCCACGTCGCGCTGCAGGCGCAGCACCTCCTGCTGGGTCTGGGGCAACTTGGCCAGGCGCTGCTGCAGGGCCTGACGCTCGCCGTTGAGCACCTGACGGCGCGCCAGCAGGCCCTGGTAGAGCGGATGGGTGGGAGTGAAGCGCAGGGCCAGGCCCAGGCGCTCCATTTCCAGCGCCGACAGCTGGGCGTCGAGCTCCACCGCCTGGCTCAGCAGGCTGCGTCCCTCCGCGCCGATGGCGATGGAACCCCGTTGCCGCTGGTAGCGGTCCAGGGCCTGGCGACCTGCCGTCAGGCGCTGGTTCACCTGCGGCAGTTCCTGGCGCAGGAAGGCCAGCTGCTGGGTGGATTCATCGGCGTTGCGGGTCACGTCCTGGCGCACATAGGCCTCGGTGATGCCGCGCAGGATGCGTTGCGCCCTGAGCGGATCGGTGTCCTGCAGCTGGATCGAGAGGATGCCCGAGCGCTTGCCGCGCTCGCTGACCATGAGTCTTTCCTGCAGCGCCTGGATGGTCACGCCACGACGCTGCTTGACCAGGATGAATTCGGTGCCCGGATAGGCGTGCAGCTGGGCGATGTCCAGGTGCAGCTCGCCGGCGCTGGCCGGCTCGCCCAGCCGACCCTCCAGCAGCCGCTTGCCCTGGGCATCGCTCAGCAGGAAGCGATCCGGGGCCTCGGCGGTGAGGGTGAGTGGCTGGCCATAGAGGGCATCGGGCACGCTCAGGCTGGCGATGGTCAGCTGCTCGCCGCCCCAGCCAAACTGCTTGAGGCCGAACAGCGGCGGGGCGACGGCCCCACCGGCTCGCTCGTGACGCCGGGCCAGCCAGTCGCCCAGCAGCGGCAGGCGCCGCGGGGTGACGCTCAGGTCCAGGCCCTCGGCGTCCACGACCTCGCCGACCACCCGCCGCGAGGTAAGCAGCTGCATTTCGGTGATGGCTTCCGGCGGTGGCATGGGCCGGCCATTGTCGGATTCGTCCAGACGCACGATGCCGCGCTGGTATTCGATCTGCACCGTCGCCACCGCCTGATAGCGCGGCGCGGCCAGCTGGGTATAGGCCACGCCCAGCAGGGTGCAGAGGGCGATGCAGACGAGCAGGCTGCGGCGATGGCGCCAGAGTGCGGCGCAGTAGCGGGCGAAGCCGATGTCCGCCGCCTGGGTGGCAGCGGGTAGCGAGTGATGCGACTGGTCCATGCAGGAGCGGGCCTTGGGCAGGTACGGAGGAGGACAGCCGTCGCGGCCGCGCGCTGTCGGGCAGACACCGCGCGGCGAACCGGGGGCGAAATCGTCACGCCAGGCAGGGCACAGCTTGGAACACCAGGCGCTGGATCAGGGATCCGCACCTTGTCGGCTGGAGTGCTGCGTCGACTCTAAGCGAAAGCAAAAGCCAAAAATGTGACACTCCATGCAGAACGTGACAGATGCCCGCTTGGCAGTCTCAAGGTGCTAAGGCAGTCTTCTTCGCGACCTGTCGTGTCTCCGGACGACAAGCCCTGGCTCGCGCCGGGTTTTCCGGAGCCGCTGGTGCCCTGCCGAGGCTGGCGGACGCCCCCAGGTATCAGATGCAAACGCCGCTGCCTCCCGGCAACGGCGTGTTCCTGATGGCTTCTTGAATGTAGTCAGCGGTTGAAGCCCGGTTACCCGCCCATGCGCCACCTGGCCTGCGTGGGCGGTCTTGCACCGGCTGTACCAGGCCTGCGGAAGATGGCGCCTGGTTCTTCACTGCCCTGGACGGCGTTCGCGACTGCATGGCTGTCAGGAGACAGGACAATGAGCGTGGTATCTGACGTTACCCATCCCGGGGTCCGGGTGGGACGGTGGCCGTTCTGGCTGGGCGGTCTGGCGGTCGGCCTGCTGTTATTGCTGGCCCTGCTGTGGCGCCTGCCGGATTTCCGCGACGGCACCGGGGCGCAGAATCTCGAAGCCAGCTATCACGTCCTGCTCAGCCTCAATGCCCTGGACGAGTCCGGCGTGGCCCGGCACTGGTGGTTGCCCACGGTGACCCTGGGTGGCAGTCACGACAAGCAGGTGTCCTGGGGCGCGACCATTCCCACCCACAGCGGCGACTATGTCTACACCAGCTTCAGCAGCTACGGCTTCCTCGCGCCCTATTTCGGTCTCAAGGCCGCGGGCCTGACGCCTTCGCTGCACAGCCTCGCCCTGTTCAACGCCGCCCTTGGCGCCCTGACCGCGCTATTGCTGTTTCGCCTGCTCTATCTGGTGCTGCGCAGCCACGGCGCCAGCCGCGCCCTGGCCACCACGAGCGCGGTGCTGGGCTGCCTGATCGCGATCTTCAGCCGCGAGGCGCTGCTCTCCCAGGGCCTGCTCTACTGGGTGCAGAGTTTCTACCAGGTGCTGCTGCTGGCCAGTCTGCTGACCTTCTTCCACTACCTGCGGGCGCCGGCTGGCCAGCGCAACCGCCTAGGCTGGCTGCTGGCCGGCCTGGTCTGCTTCGGCGCCCTGACCGAATGGACCGGCTACGTCTTTGGCGGTGGACTGGTCGCGCTGTTCTGGCTGCAGCACCGGCACCTGCCGGAAGGCCGGCGGATGGCCTGGCGCCTGGCCTTCGCCACGGCGCTGGCCGGCCTGCTGGTGCTGTTGCACTACAGCCTGGCGGCGGGTCTGTTGCCGACGCTCAAGGCCTTTGCCCGACGCTTTCTCGCCCGCAGTCCGAACAATGCCCACCTGGCCGATTTCTTCGCTGGCTACGGGCTGTCCTTCGGTCTATTCCTGGCCGCGGTGGCCATCGCCCTGGGGGTGCTGCTCTGGAAGCGCAAGTCGCTGAACTGGCCACGCAGCACCGCGCTGCTGCTGGTCGCCGCCAGCGTGCCGCTGCTGGAGAATCTGCTGCTGCTGCAGCACGCCACCCAATTCTCCTTCGATCGCCTCAAGTTCATCTTTCCCGCCGCGCTGCTGCTCGGCCTGGCCTTCCTGGCGCTGAAGACCCCGGGGCGCGCCGCGCTCGCCGTGGTGCTGGTGGCCGCAGCCCTGCAGAACGGCCAGACCTATCGCCAGGACCTCGCTAGCTATGCCGGCTGGGGCGCCATCGACCGGCAGAACCAGGCGCTGGTGAGCCTGGTGAAAAGCCAGGTCGCGCTGGATTGCACCCTCATCGCCACCGACATGACGGTGCGCGGCTACGCCAACCTGCTGTTCCACCGCAGCATCCACGAATTGCAGCGCCAGCCGCTGGACTACCATGGCGAGCCGGGCGCCTGCGGCGGGCTCTATCTGGAAGGCCGGGAATTCCGCGTCGACCTGCCGGAATACACCCGCGCCCGCCTGAGTCTGGCGGATGGCCGCCAGCTGACCTACGCCAAGGTCGAGGGTGACTGGCGCCTGCAATGAACGCCCTATCCATGAACACGCTGCGAGGAAACCGGGCATGCCGGGTACGCTGATCAATCGACTGAGTTTTCTGGCCCTGGGTGGCCTGATGGTCCTGCAGTTCGGCGTCTTCGAACAGAGCCCGACCAATCCGGTGGGCATCCGCTACGTGGGTGAACTGTACCTGGCGATCTGCCTGGGCTTCTTCGCGCTCTTCACCCTGAGCACCTGGCATCGGCCACAGCGCGACTACCGGCTGCTGATGGGCTTCTGCCTGTTTTCCACGGCGATGTTCGTCGGCCTGCCGGCGGTGTTCGCCCAGCTGTTCTGGGGCCAGCCGCTGGTCTACGGCCTCATCGAGGAGCGGCGGGTGCTCTACTGCTTCAGCGCCTTCCTGGTCCTGTACCTGGCCAAGCGGCTGAATGCCGTGCAGTTCGAGAATCTGATCATCCTGGTCGGGCTGCTCTCGGCACTGCTGTGCTGGCTGTCCTACTTCAAGATGCTGCCGGACCTGCGCGAGGAGGTGAAGGACCTCAGCCGCCCCGGGCGGGCTTCCACGGGAGCGGGCGCCATCTTCTTCGGCTATTTCATCTGCATCTACTTCGCCGGTCGCGGGCGTTCCTTCATCGACGGCCAGTTACGGCCCAAGCTGAGGCACGGCCTGCTGGCGCTGTTCTTTCTGGCGACCATCGTGGTGGTGTTGCAGACCCGCCAGCTGATCGTGGTCTGCCTGGTGTTCACCATCCTCGCCCTGCGCGCACGCCTGATCGGACCGGCGCTGTTCGGCGCCATCATCATCGCGCCGCTGATCCTCTATCCGCATCTCCTGGAAACCCTCGGCTTCAACCTGGATTTCTATGCGCGCTCGGTGCAGGAAGGCCCCACCGACAATGTCCGGGAAAACACCATTTCCCAGATCATCAACCACCTGCAGCTGTACAACGGCCTGCCCAGCGGCAGCCTCAGCCTGATGTGGAACGACGGCTTCAAGCCGATCTTCGGCGACTACTTCTTCCTCTCCGATGTCGGCATCTTCGGCACCGTGTTCCGCTTCGGCTTCCTGTCGATCCTGGTGATTCCCATCGGCCTGGCGGTCCACTACCTGGTAGCGCGCAAGCTGAGCCGCGACCTGGAATTCACCCTGGCGGTATTTCTCGCCTTCATGACCATCTGGCCGCTGCAGGGACTGTTCGAATACCAGGGCACCGCGGCTCTGCTCTTTGTCATGCAGGCACTGAAGACCTACCACGGCGCGCCCCAGTACGGGGTGGTGAGCCTGCCGGAGCGACCGGGGGCGCTGCCGCCCGGTCGCCAGGTCTTGCCGGTCTAGCAGCCGGTCAGGCGTTCGACGCGGCGTTCGCCGGGAAAGAAGAAGGGGCGCAGGCGCACGCCCAGACTGTTGCCGAAAAAGGCGGCTACCAGCCACAGCCAGCCATGCAGGCTGCCCGAGGCGATGCCGCTGAAGTAGGCGCCGATGTTGCAGCCATAGGCCAGCCGTGCACCGTAGCCCAGCAGCAGGCCGCCGAGCACCGCCGCCACCAGCGACCGCGCGGGGATGCGCAGGCTGGGGGCGAAGCGCCCGGCGAGGCCTGCGGCGGCCAGGGCGCCCAGCATGATGCCAAGGTTCATCACGCTGGTGACGTCGAACCAGAAGGGCTCGGCCAGCGCCCGCGCATTGGCCGGTTGCTGCCAGAAGGCCCAGCCGGAGACGTCCAGCCCGAGCAGACCGGCACCCTTGGCGCCCCAGAGGGCGAAGGCCGAGGTGACGCCCCAGGGGCGACCGGCCAGGGCCAGGGTGACGAAGTTCAGCACGGCCAGGGCGATGGCGCCCCAGACCAGCGGCCAGTTGCCGCGCAGCAGGCGTGCCGCGCCCTGGTGTTCGCCGGGGACCGTGGCTTCCAGTCTGCCGTGGCGACGGCGTTCCAGCACCACCGAGATCCAGGCGATCAGGGCGAAGGCCGCCAGGCTGACCAGGATGCCGGGCAGCACGCCCAGGCGGGTCACCAGGGAGGTGGGCGGCAGGCTGGGCAGGGCGAACCACCAGCCCAGGTGGTGGGTGGCGATCAGCGAACCGATGACGAAGAACAGCAGGGTCACCAGCATCCGCGCATTGCCGCCGCCGGCGGTGAACAGGGTGCCGGAGGCGCAGCCACCGCCCAGTTGCATGCCGATGCCGAACAGGAAGGCGCCGATCACCACCGAGGTGGACAGCGGCGAGACATTGCCGCGCACCGCCTCGCCGAACAGACTGCCGGCGCCGAGGGCGGGAAAGAACAGCAGCACCGCCAGGGCCAGCATCACCATCTGGGCGCGTAGGCCGGCGCCGCGACGATCAAGGATGAACACCCGCCAGGCCGAGGTGAAGCCGAAGGCGGCGTGGTAGAGGGTCAGGCCCAGGGCGCCGCCGAGCAGCAGCAGCAAGGCCTGACGACCGCCCACGGCCTGGTTGAGAAAGACCATGCCCACGGCCAGCAGGCAGGTCGCCCACAGGGCCGCCCAGGGCAGGCGAGGAGAGGAGAGCGTAGAGGTCTGCTGCATCATGGTTCCGGTAGCTTCGAACTAAAGTCCGACTATTTTAGTGGGACTTGTTCGGGAATCCCAGCGGACATCCACTGCTGGTTGAATGAAAAGGTTACATCGATATAACCAGAAGTTATTGAGGTGACAATACAGCCATTTGCTCAGCGCTGTGGTCAAAGCGGCCAAAGGAATCTCCCGGAGTCGCCGTGTCCGCTGCTGTCACCCTGTCCGCTTCCGCTTTGCCCACCCTGTCGCAGCTGCGCGGCTGGACTGCTCTGGTTGCTGCACTGGTACTGGCCGGTTGCAGCCTGACGCCGACCTCCCAGGGACCCACGCGCTCGCCGGCCGAGGTGCGGGCCGAACTCTTGCGGCTGTTGCCCGCCAGCGTGGCGGATCGGCAGGGCTGGGCCAGCGATATCCAGACCGCCTTCAGCGCCCAGGGTCTGGAGCCCTCGACGGACAACCTCTGCGCCGTACTGGCGGTGGCGGAGCAGGAATCCACCTATCAGGTCGATCCGCCGGTGCCGGGACTGGGGCGGATCGCCCGGGAGGAGATCGATAGACGCGCGGCGCGGGCCTATGTCCCCCAGCTGCTGGTGCGCACCGCGCTCAATCTCAAGTCGCCCAGCGGCAAGACCTACGCCCAGCGCCTGGACAGTGCCCGTACCGAGCGCGAGCTGAGTCTGATCTTCGAGGATTTCATCGCCATGGTGCCCCTGGGTGGCCAGCTGTTCGGGCGCTTCAATCCGGTACGCACCGGTGGCCCCATGCAGGTCAGCATCGACTTCGCCGAGGCCCATGCCCGTGGCTATCCCTATGCTCGCGACGGGTCCATCCGCCACGAAGTGTTCAGCCGCCGGGGTGGTCTCTATTTCGGCACCGCGCACCTGCTGGGCTATCCGGCGGACTATTCCACGCCGCTGTATCGCTTCGCCGATTTCAACGCCGGCTGGTACGCCAGTCGAAATGCCGCCTTCCAGAGCGCGGTAAGCCGAGCCACGGGGATGAAGCTGGCGCTGGACGGCGATCTGGTGGTGCCCGGCTCGCGCACCCAGGGCGAGACCGAGCGGGCAGTGAATCGCCTGGCGCCGGCCCTGGGCATGAGCGACATCGCCATCCGCCATGACCTGGAAGCGGGCGAATCCGCGGACTTCGCCAAGACCGATCTCTATGCCAAGGTCTATGCCCTGGCCGAGCGCAAGGTCGGTCGCAGCCTGCCGCGCGCCATCCTGCCGGGCATCACCCTGGAAAGTCCCAAGATCACTCGGACCCTGACCACCGCCTGGTTCGCCCAGCGGGTGGAGGAACGTTGGCAGCGTTGCCGGGGCCGTGCTTCGCGCTGAGCGGGCAGGGGGCCGAACGGCGTTTTCCAGGCGATGAGGGTCGGGGCGAACTATGGCAATTGGCCAGACTATTCGCCTACCATGGGGCGATGAAGCGGCCTCGCGCCGTGCGGTTCTGGTGTAGTCCCTAGAGGTCCAGATGACCGATATCCCCGGCTCCCGGTTGACGCTCGTCGTCGACCAGCCCACCCCCTCGGCGCGCCATCGGCTGCCGCCCCGCGAACAGGCCAAGGCCCTGCGCCTGCTGCGCACCCTGGGTCTCGAAGCCGATACCCCGCCGGAACTGGTGCTGGCCTGGCTGGAGCGCCGCGATGGCGGCTGCTCGCTGGCGGAAGCGGCGCGCCAGATCGGCCTGGGCAACTGGCTGGGGATCACCACCAGCCTGGCCGATCTCGCCCAGAATCTGGCGCGCTTCGAAGCGGCCTACGCCCTGGACAGCGTGCTCGACTCCCTGAACGTCCTGGTCGAGCAGTCGCCGCCCGAGTCCCGCTAGCCGCTAGAGTCCGGCTCCGCGGATGTTGACGTAGAGGCTATAGAGCGAGTGGGAGCCGGCCATGAACAGCCGGTTGCCTTCCGGGCCGCCAAAGCACAGGTTGGGGCAGCGTTCCGGCAGGTGGATGTGGCCCAGCGCCTTGCCGCTGGGATCGAAGACCCGCACGCCATCGAGCACCTCGGGCTTGGCCGCCGGGGCGCCACTGCTGCCCCAGCCGCACCAGAGGTTGCCCGCCACATCGCACTTGATGCCATCCAGGGCGCCGTATTCCAGCGCCTCGATGTGCTTGCGGCGCTCGCCCAGGCTGCCGTCGTCCTTGACCGTATAGGCCCACACCAGGCGATTGGGCTTGGCGCGGCCCTCGACCACATAGAGCAGCTGCTCGTCCGGCGAGAAGGCCAGGCCGTTGGGGCCGTTGAGATCGCCGATCACCCGCGTCACCGCCAGGCTCTCGCCGTCAATGCGATAGACCCCGTCGGGCTGCTCGGTCTTGACTCTGTGGCCCTCGTAGTCGCTGTTGGCCTGGAGCGGCGGATCGCTGAACCAGATGGAGCCGTCACTCTTGACCACCACGTCGTTGGGCGAGTTGAACGGCTTGCCTTCGAAGCGATCGGCCAGCACCGTGAGGCGCCCGTCGTGCTCGGTGCGGGTGACCCGGCGACCGAGGCCGTGGGTGGTCGAGCCTTCGCAGGCGATCAGCCGGCCCTGACGGTCGCGGGTCAGGCCGTTGGCGAAATTCGACTGGGCGCGATAGGTGTCCAGCCGGCCACTGACCTCATCCCAGCGCACGATGCGGTTGTTGGGGATGTCGCTCATCAAGAGGTAGTTGCCGTCGCCGATCCAGACCGGCCCTTCGGCCCAGCGCAGACCGGTGGCCAGGCGCTCGACGCTGGCGTTGAACAGGCGCAATTCCAGGAAGCGGTCGTCGAGGATCTCGATCAGCGGATCGGGATAGCGTTGGCTCAGGGGTTCGGCGGCGCGGGCGAGGGTGGGCAGCGCGAGGGCCGCGCTGCAGACCAGGCCGCCCTGAAGCAGACGACGACGCGACAACGGCTGGGCGAGCCCCGGGGAAGAGTCAGGCATGGTGCAGGTCCTTGATTGTTATTGTTCAGACGAGGCTATGCGGATCGACCTGCGGCAGCAGACCAATTGTCTGACATCATATGTTTTGTGGCGCAGGGCGCCAACCCGCGATCCGCGCTACTCGGCGTCCAGCACCAGGCAGGTACGGCCACGGCCCTGGCGCTTGGCCTGATAGAGGCGGCGGTCGGCTTCGTGGAGGAAGCCTTCGAGGTCGTCGGCGAGGCCGCTGAAGACCCCGGCGCTGAACGACAGCGGCGGAGCACCGGGGGCATAGGTCTGGGCGTGACAGTAGCGACGCAGCAGGTCCAGTGCCTGCAGCAGCTGCTCCGGCGGCATCCGACTGACCAGGGCGAATTCCTCGCCGCCCAGGCGACCGGTGAGATCCTGGGGCAGGGTCCGGGCCAAGGCCTGGGCAAAGACCACCAGGGCGCTGTCACCGCTGGCGTGGCCGTGTTCGTCGTTGATGCGCTTGAAGTGATCCAGGTCGAGCATGGCCACGCTCAGCGAGTGGCCCTCGCGTTCGGCCTGGCGGAACAGCTCCAAGGCCTGATCCTGAAAGGCGCGCCTGTTGCGCAATCCGGTGAGGGAATCGTACTGGGCGGCGTGGGTGAGGGCGCGCATCAGATCCCGCCGCTCCAGGGTCGAGACCACCCGGCAGTTGAGCTCCTCGGGGCAGAAGGGCTTGCGCAGGAAGTCGTCGGCGCCCTGCTTGATGAACTTGGCGCTGAGCGAGCCCTTTTCGTCGGCCGACAGGCCGATGATGCTGAGGTCGTGGCGGCGCAGCTTCTGTCGCAGCAGCTGCACCAGTTCGGAGCCGCTGATGCCGGGCATGCTGTGGTCCACCACCAGCAGGTCGATGTCCGGCTGCTCCTGCAGCAGGCGCAGCGCCTCGTTGCCGTCGCAGGCGTCCAGCAGCTGGTAGCGGTGGGGCGTCAGCACGTGGCGGATGTAGTTGCGGGTGGCGTCGGAGTCCTCGGCGATGAGGATCTTGACCGCGGTGTTGCTGTCCAGCCGGCGCAGCAGCCGGAAGGCGAATTCGTAGGAGTACTGGCTTTCCTTGAGCACGTAGTCGACCACGCCCTTGGTCAGCAGGTCATCGCGCCGGCGCTCGTCGTAGGAGCCGCTGAGGACGATGCAGGGCAGGCGATAGCGCAGCACCAGATCGACGCTTTCGCCATTGGGCGCATCGGGCAGGTTGAGATCCACCAGGGCGGCAAAGAACAGGTTGGCCGAGGTTTCCAGCATCAGCTCGGCTTCGGCCAGGGTGGCGCAGAACACCGGCTCGAAGTCACGCTGCTGACGAAACAGGTGCGCCAGAATCTTGAGGACCATGGGACTGTCTTCGATGACCAGGATGGAGCGCACCGGTAACTCCTGCAGGACAAGGATCGGCCGAGAGCCGGTCTGGCGTCAGATGAAGCGATCATTCGCCTAGGCGTATCGGCCAAAGACTCGGCGACTTGAATGGTCGCCCAGCCTTTGCGCTTCAGCTGTCCGGCCGGCCTTCCAGCTGGCGCTTCCGGGGCAGGCGCAGGGCGTCGTCACGCGGCAGCGGACGGCTCAGCAGATTGCCCTGCACCTTGTCCACCTGCAGCGCCTTGAGCGCTTCCAGTTCGGCGAGGGTTTCCACGCCCTCGGCGATCACTTCCTTACGTGTTTCGCGGGCGAAGGCGATGATCGCCGAGGCCAGCGCCCGGCGTTCGGCGTCGCTGTCGATGTCACGGACCAGACTCATGTCCAGCTTGATCATGTCCGGCCGCAACCGGAGGATGTGCCTCAGGCTCGAATAGCCGGCGCCGGCATCGTCGATAGCCAGGCGCACGCCCTGGGCGCGCAACGGTTGCAACTGGGCATGGAGGGCGTCGTAGTCGTCGACCTCGGCGTGCTCGGTGATTTCCAGCACCAGCCGGCCCGGCGGAGTACCTGCCAGCAGCGCGGGCAGGCGACCGGCCAGGATGGTCTGCGGTGAACAGTTCATGGTCAGGTAGGTATCGTCCGGCAGGCTCTGCAAGCCTTGCAGTGCATAGCGCATGGCGCTTTCTTCGAGTTCGTCGCCCAGGCCGACCGCGCTGGCCTCGGAAAACCACAGGTCGGGACTGCGCTGCGGCGGGCAATGGAAGCGCGACAGGGATTCCCAGCCAGAGATACGCAGATCGGCAAGATGATAGATCGGCTGGTAGACGATACTCGGTTGGTGCGCGGCCACCGCCCCCTGGATGCGCTCGCGCATCTCCACCTGGCCGCGGCGAGTGGAAACGTCCAGGCTGAGGCGATCGGCCACCAGTTCGGCGAAGGTCCGCACCAGCTCCAGGTCACGGGGACTCAGGGTCGGATCGGGCTGGTACTTGAAACAGCAGAAGGTGCCATAGAGTTCGCCATCGCTGAGTCGCACGGGCACACTCAGGTGCGCACCGATGGGCACGCTGCGGGTTTCCGGAATCAGCCGGGTGGCGCCGACGGCCCGGGTATCGGGGATGAGTTCGGGCAGATGGCCGGTGACCACCTGCTGGCAATAGCCCTGACTGAGCGGCAGGGCATCGCCGGCCTTGATCGGTGCATCGGGCACGGCATCGACATTGCGAAAGACCCGGTCCTGCTGGCGAAATTCGGCCAGGAAGGCCACGTCCATGTCCAGATGGGTGCGAACCGCGTGCAGCACCTTGTCGATACAGCCTTGACTGCTCAGGTTGCCGGTATCCAGTCCGACCACATCCAACAACTCGGTACCTGATTCCCTCATGTCCCCACTCCCGGGAAACTACGACCTGAACCAGTGTAGAGCCTGGAATGAATTTGTCAGTCAAATGACCTCATCCATTCGGCTTAACCCTGTTCGGCGTACCAGGCCTCGAAGGCGGGCAGGGCCATGGGGCGGGCCAGCAGATAGCCCTGAACCTCGTCGCAGCCGGCTTCCTGCAGGAAGGCCAGCACCTCGGGCGTCTCTATCCCCTCGGCGACGCTGCGATAGCCGAGTTTGCCGATCAGCGCCAGCAGCGCCCTGACCACCTCCTGCTTGCGCGGATCCTGGGGCAGGTCGTGGATCAGCGAGCGGTCGAGCTTGACGCTGGTGACCGGCAATTCGTACAGGTAGGCGAAGTTGCTGTAGCCGCTGCCGAAGTCATCGATGGCGATTTCCAGGCCCAGCGCGCGCAGCGCATGCAGCTGGGCGATGGCTTCCGGATTGCGTCTGAGCCATTCGCCTTCGGTGATCTCCACCTCCAGCCGGCGGGGATCGACGCCCTCGCGCCGGCAGGTCTCGCGCAGCAGCTCGACCAGATCGCCCTCGTCGAAATCCCGTGGCGACAGGTTGAGCGACAGGCGCCCCTGGTAGCGAGTGTCCCACTGCGCCAGCTGGCTGACGGCGGTGCGGATCACCCAGCGGGTGACGCTGTGGATCAGCGCGGTCTTCTCGATCGCCGGAATGAAGTCGCCAGGCGCAATGGGGCCGAGTTGCGGATGGGTCCAGCGCAACAGGGCTTCGGCGCTGCACAGTCGGCGTCCGGGCAGGGCCAGGCGTGGCTGAAAGGCCAGGCTGAAATCGCCGCGTTCCAGGGCTTCGGGAATCTGCCGGACCAGCTGGAAGATGCGCTGGAAGGCCTCGTCCTGCGGACGTTCGTAGACGACCCAGTGACGACTGCTCAGCGTCGCCTGATCGACCGCCACCATGGCCTTGCGCAACAGGTCACGGACTTCGCCCGAGTCGAGTAGGAAGGGCACCATACCGGCCTTGACCGGCGGATCGATGGGAATGCGGTCGGCCTGGACCGGCATCCGCAGCTGGGCGATGAGCGCGTCGAGCAGCGGCGGATAATCGCAGTCCTCCGGCAGCAGGAAGGCGAACCTCTTGGTGTCCACGTGATAGACCTTGGCCCGGTCCTTCAGGGCGTCGCACAGCCGCAGGGCCAGGCTGCGCAGGAAGGTTTCGAAGGGCCACATGCCCTGGGCCAGGATCAGTTGCTCCTTCCAGTGGGTCTCCAGCGGATCCACCAGCACCAGCAGGCGTCCTTCGTCGGGCAGGATGTTTGCCAGCCGGGCGATATCGGCCTGGAACTGCTGACGATTGGGCAGGCCGCTGACCGGATCGCGGCGGCGCAGATGCTGGCGCAGGCCGATGAGCCTCATCACCTGGGCGGCGAAATCGTCCAGGCGCTTGCGTTCCGCGGCGGTCAGTTCGCGCGGCTGGCTGTCGAGGATGCAGAGGCTGCCGATGGCGTAGCCGCCTTCGGTCACCAGCGCCGAGCCGGCATAGAAGCGTACATGGGGCGCTCGGATCACCAGCGGATTGTGGCTGAAGCGGGTATCGCAGCAGGCATCGTTTATCTCCATCCGGCCGTCCTCGGCCTGGATGGTGTGGGCGCAGAAGGCGTCCTCGATGGGCATCTGCGCCAGGTCGAAGCCAACGCGGGCCTTGAACCACTGACGGTCACGGTCCACCAGACTGATCAGCGCGGTCGGCACCTCGAAGCTGCTGGCGACCAGTTCGCAGAGGTGATCGAATTCCTCCGCCGGCGCCGAATCGAGCAGCTCCAGGGCGTGCAGCGCGTTGAGGCGGTCATCTTCGTGCTGTAGTGCATCGGCCATCGGGCTATCTCGGAAATGTCGACGAGCCTGGCAAGAGCAACAGGCCCGTCTGCGAGGAACTACCGCCACCCGAGCCGGGCGGGAGCGGCAAAAAAGAGGCAGGTCAACTGAGGTATCGGCTGAAAATCGTAAGACTTTAACCTGTTCCTCGCGCCCACCAAGCCTGCAAACCTTAACGCGGCTGCACGGCGGCCGCGAGTCCTGGTCGAACAGGCATCCTCTGCCGAGTAGCGACCATGACCCTGACCTGCCTGTTCGACATCAACGAGACCGTGCTCGACCTGTCCGCCCTGGATGGCCTGTTCACCGAGCTGTTCGGTGATCCCGGCAGCCGCACGCTATGGTTCGCCCAGACCCTGCAGAACGCCATGACCGCCGAACTCTGTGGCCGGCACGCGCCCTTCGAGGCCCAGGGCCAGGCGGCGCTGGAGATGATCGCTGCACGACTCGGACGAAGGCTCGGCGACGCCGACAAACAGCGGGTCGCCGACGCCCTCAAACAGCTGCCCGCCCATGCCGATGTCCGCGCGGGCCTCGATTTCGCCCGGGCGCAGGGGGTGCGCTGCATCGCCTTTTCCAACAACGCGCGCGCCGCCACCCAGGCGCAGCTGGCCTACGCCGGCCTGAGCGATGCCTTCGCCGGCATCCTCTCGGCCGAGGACGCCGGTGCCAGCAAGCCCGCCACGGCGGCCTATCGCCAGGCCGCCGTCAGCCTGGATCAGCCGGCCGAACAGCTGTGGCTGGTCGCCGTCCATGCCTGGGACATCGCCGGCGCCCAGGCGGCCGGTTTCAAAGGTGCCTTGCTGCAGCGGCAGGCCGAGCAGGTGGCCAATCCCCTGGCGCCGCCCGCGGTGATCGCCGGCACGCTGCAAGAGGCAGTGGCGCGCATTCTGGCGCACGAGGGCCGCAGTCAGCGGCCCGGCGTGCTAACGTCCGCGCCATCACCGGCGGGTGCCGGGTTTTCAAGACAGTGAGAGTCGCTTTCCCATGACGGATACCCTTGCCCGGCTGCGTGCCGGCGAACTGGCCGGGGCCACGCGCCTGACCCTGCGTGCCGACCTGACCGAATTCCCCGAAGAGATCTTCAGCCTGGCCGACAGCCTGGAAATCCTCGACCTGTCGGGCAATCGGCTGACCCGCCTGCCCGCCGGTCTGGGCCGGCTGCCCCGCTTACGCATCCTCTTCTGCTCGGGCAATCCCTTCACCGAATTGCCCGAGGTGCTCGGCACGCTACCCAACCTGGAAATGATCGGCTTCAAGGCCTGCCAGCTGGAGCGGGTGAGCGCTGCGGCCCTGCCGCCGCGCCTGCGCTGGCTGATCCTCACCGACAACCGTATCGCCGAGCTGCCCGCCGCCCTGGGTGAACGCCCCGCCTTGCAGAAACTGATGCTGGCCGGCAACCAGTTGCAGAGCCTGCCGCCGTCCATGGCCGACCTGCACCAGCTAGAACTGCTGCGGCTGTCGGCGAATCGCTTCGCGGCGCTGCCCCCGGCCATCCTCGACCTGCCGCGGCTGACCTGGCTGGCCTATGGCGACAATCCCCTGGGGGCGGAGCGCGAGCGCGCGGTACGCACCCAGGCGGCGCGGCAACAACGCATCGCCTGGCGCGACCTGGCGCTGGGCGAGCGACTGGGGGAGGGCGCCTCCGGCATCATCCACCAGGCGCGCTGGCGGTCGCCCACGGGGCCGCGCGAGGTCGCCGTCAAGCTGTTCAAGGGCAGCATGACCAGCGATGGCACCCCGGAAAGCGAAAGCGCCGCCAGTCTCAGTGCCGGTACCCATCCCTGGCTGATCGGCGCCCTCGGTGATCTGGCCGAGCATCCGGAGCAGCGCAGTGGCCTGGTGCTGGAGCTGGTGGAGCCGGCCTTCGGCAACCTGGCTGGTCCGCCGAGCTTCACCACCTGTAGCCGTGACGTCTATCCGGAAGACACCCGCTTCACCGCCCGCGCCGTGCGCACCATGGCGTGCGGCATGGCCAGCGCCCTGGCGCACCTGCACGGGCATGGCCTGGTCCACGGCGACTTCTATGCCCACAACATCCTCTGGGACGGTGGCGCGCACTGTCTGCTGGGCGACTTCGGCGGCGCCTCGCTGCTGCCCGAGGACGCGGTTCAGGCGGCGCACCTGCAACGCTTCGAGAGTCGCGCCTTCGGCATCCTGCTGGAGGAGTGGTTGGCGCGGTGCAGCGAGCCCGTGGATCCGGCGCTGGCGGCCCTGGCCGCGGAGTGCCAGCAGCCCGCGCTCGATGGCCGTCCGCTGCTGGCCGAGGTGGCGCAGCGGCTGCAGGGCTAGTCCCGGGTCTCGTCCAAGGCCCAGTCCACGGCGGCCAGGGCGTGCAGTCGCGTGGTGTCGAACAGCGGCACCGCGCTGTCGCCCTGGTCCACCAGCAGCATGATCTCGGTGCAGCCGAGCACGATGCCCTCGGCGCCCTGGGCGACCAGCTCGGCGATGATCGCGCGATAGGCTGCCCGCGACTCGGGGCGCACCTCGCCACGTACCAGCTCGTCATAGATGATGCGGTGCACGATCTGGCGCGCAGCCGTGTCAGGCACCACCACGTCCAGGCCGAAGCGCTCGGTCAACCGCTCGCGATAGAAGGCCTGCTCCATGGTGAAGGCGGTGCCCAGCAGGCCGACGGTCCGCAGGCCCTTCGCCTGGATCGCCGACCCGGTGGGATCGGCGATGTGCAACAACGGTAGCGCTGTGGCCGCCTCGATCTCCGCCGCCAGGCAGTGCATGGTGTTGGTGCAGAGCACCAGCGCCTCGGCACCACCGGCGGCCAGTTGCCGCGCATGCGCTTGCAGACGTAGACCCAGCGTCGCCCAGTCGCCGGCGTGTTGCAGCGCGGCGATCTCGGCGAAGTCCACCGACAGCAGCAGGCAGGCCGCCGAATGACTGCCGCCCAGCCGGCGCCGGACCTCTTCATTGAGGATGCGATAGTAGTGAGCCGAACTCTCCCAGCTCATGCCGCCCAACAGGCCCAGGGTGCGCATGGTCGTTCTCATGGTGATTGGCGAACGGACATCTTGGCGTCTGTTTAAGCGGTGCGTGAGGATCAGTAGGCCGGAGATCGAGCAGTACAGTGAGCGGCCTGGTAAGCCGCAAAAAAGTTGGGGGGCGGCGGGTGGTTTTCCGATGGAGCTGTGGCGGATGCTGACCCGAGGCCTTGAACGGCAGGTCAGGAAAAGCAGATAGCGCCCGACTCCTGGTTCGTCCAGGCAGGAGATGAACGCCCAGGGTCATGGCTAGGTGGAGCGCACTCAGGATGGCGAATGTGTTTTCAGCCAATCCTTGAGCGCGGCATCCATGCGGGTCTGCCAGCCTGAACCCGTCGCGCGGAAGGCGTCGACAACGTGCGGGGAAAGCCGAATGGTGATGCGCTCCTTGGTGACGCTGGCTTGGGGTCGGCCACGACGCAGCTTGGCTTGCAAGGTCGCCGGCAATGCACCGATGCGCACCGATTGCTCGACTTTTTCGTCGGTCCACTCCGGGTTTTCCACGTCGATCAATTCAGGATTGAGTGGCTTGCTCATAGCGTTTTACCCCGCGATTGTTTGCCTTGCGGAAGCTGATGACCCGGATGCCAGAGGCGGATTCGGTGAGCACCACGGCGTGCACCCGGCGCGCAATCAGGCCCAGGGGCGAATACCGTACTTCCGGATAGATCCTCCGGTCATCGACCCAGATCAGCGCCGTTTCGAAGTCGAAGTTGGCAACCCCTTCGAAGCTCAGTCCACGAGCGGCGATGTTGGCGGTGTTCTTGGCCGGATCGAAGCTTATGACCATGGATTTATTGTATGTACATTAATTGAGGCCGGCAAGACGTCCTTGTATAGAGGATCCCACGGAATGTGAGGCGGTCTGCCGCTAACGTCGACGAGCCTGGAAGAGGTGACCTCGACACCCGCCGAGCATGCCTGACATCGTCAGCTCCAGCGCCTGGATACGAGCCCTGATGTCAGCAGTGCCATGGCACACCCCACGTGCGCAAGCTACGCTTCGAGAGGCCACTCCCGGCCCTTGGAGGTGATCGTCATGCTCAAGCCCTGTTCGCCGCGGTAGCCCTGACCCTCTTCGCAGCCGCCAGTGTCCAGGCGGCACCCTGCCGGGATGCCCACGGCAAGTTCGTCAAATGCGACACGACCAAGACCAAGGCCGCGCAATGCAAGGATGCCAAGGGCAAGTTCGCCAAGTGTGGTACGCCCGGGGCCACACCGGTCAACTAGCGGCGGCCAGCTGGACATCAGGCAGGGTCTTGGTCATGACGCCTCGCCTGACGTCGCCACCTGCGCCTGCCAGCGCCCCGGCGCAAGGGCCGCTAGTCCTTTTCCGCCGACCCCGGCTCCGACCAGGCGCGATGGCGCTCGGCCTTCTGCGCCTCGCTTTCCACCCGGTTGAGCACCTCGCCCTCGTGCTGGACTTCGGGGCCGCCGCCATAGACATGGTCGAGGCCCTGCATCAGCGCGGCGTAGCCTTGCGCGGCCACCTGCACCGGATCGTGCTTGGGCCCGGCGCCGACGCTGGTGTCGTCTTCGCCGGCGCGGTGGAAGAAGTTGGTGTCGGTCTGGCCGGGCATGAGCACCGTGAGGGTCACGCCGCTGTCCTTGAGTTCGTTGCGCAGGGCGAAGGCGAAAGAGTTGATGAAGGCCTTGGAAGCACCGTAGACGGCCTCGAAGGGAATCGGCGCCGTGGCCGAGATGGACGACGTGAAGAGCACCCGGCCACGGCCGGCGGCGACCATCTCCGGCAACACCAGCTTGGCCAGGTGCACGGTGGACATGACATTGAGCTGGATCAGCGCCATCTCGTCTTCCAGCCGCGTCTGGCCGACGAAGGCGCCGCCCAGGCCGACCCCGGCGTTGAGTACCACAACGTCCAGCGGCCGCCCCTGGCGGCGCAGGAATCTATAGGTCTCTTCCACGCCCACAGCGGTACGCAGGTCGGCCGCATGACTCCAGACCTTGACTCCCAGGGCGCGCAATTCGCGCTCGGCGGCGTCAAGGCCGTCGCCGCGGGAAACCAGCAGCAGATCATGGCCATGGTGGGCCAGCTGCTTGGCCAGTTCGAAGCCGATGCCGCTGGAGGCACCGGTAACGGCGGCCAGTGGCCGGGTAACATTGCTCATGCTGAAATCCTCTGCAGACCTGGTGTAGCTGGGATCGTCGCGGAGAGCTGGTGCTCCCCGCGGCCGACGGTTGACCCCTGACGGCATGGCATAATCGCCAGGCCGTGTAGAGGAGACAAGCGATGCAACCCGCGGATCTGGACGCCCTGGTGACCTGGACCATGCCCTATGGCAAGTACGCCGGCCGCCTGCTGGCCGACCTGCCGGGCCACTACCTCAACTGGTTCGCCCGCAGCGGCTTTCCACCTGGCGAGCTGGGCCGGTTATTGGCGCTGATGCAGGAGATCGACCACAACGGCCTCAAGCCGCTGCTCGATCCGCTGCGCCGCCGGCGCTAGTCCGCCAGGCGACGCATGTCGATATGGGGAATCCCGTCCTCGTCGTACACCGCTGAGCAGGGCGTGAAGCCATAGCGGCCATAGTAGGCCTGCAGATGAGCCTGGGCGGAGAGAAACAGCGGGCGTCCGGGCCAGCGCTCGGCGCAGACGCGCAGGGCTTCCGCCAGCAGCAGATGCCCCAGGCCGCCGCCGCGGCCCTCGGGGGCGACGATCACCCGGCCGATCACCACGTCCTCGCGTACCGCCCCGAGCAGGCGCAGGTAGGCATGCAACTGGTCGTCACGCCAGCCGAACAGGTGCCAGGCGTCTTCCGCCAGATCCAGGCCATCGGCGTCAGGATAGATGCACTGCTGCTCCACCACGAACACCCGGGCGCGCAGCACTAGGGCGGCATAGAGCTCGGCGGTGGTCAGCGCCGATGCGGCGCGGCAGCTCCACTGGAGGGTCATGGTCAGTCCTTGCGGCGGCCGGACAGCATGCGGAAGCGGTTGCGGTTGAGCAGCACGTAGCCGGTCAGCTGCAAGCCCGCCGCAAACAGCAGGCTGCGCATGGCGCCGGGTTCGGTGGGACGCGGACCCTGGTAGAGGCCATAGAGGGAGAAGGCCACGCCCAGCAGGCCAAGGATGAAGAAGACCAGGCCGATCTTGGTCAGGCGGGGGAGGTTGCGCAGATTCATGGGCATGTCGTCAGAGGCGAAGGCCGCCACGCTAACCGTCCGCGCCGGGCTTGTCGAGCCGATAGGCAGGCGCGGCGGACTGGTCTAACGTGGCTTGATGACCCCTGCCAGCGGGAGAGTGTCCATGTTCAGCCATGTACAGCTAGGCGCGCGCGATCTGGAGCGCCTGATCGAATTCTACGACGGCGTCTTGCACGAACTCGGGCTGGTGCGCATGCCGACGGAAGACGACGGCGGCCCGCCCGGCTGCGGCTGGCAACGCCCAGGGCGGGCGTGGCCGCAATTCTATGTGCAGCTGCCCTTCAACGGCCTGCCGGCCTCCTGGGGCAATGGCGTCCAGGTGAGCTTCGCCGCGCCTAGCCCCGCGGCCGTGGAGGCGGCCTGGCATCGCGCCTTGCAACTGGGCGGCAGCGACGAGGGTGCGCCGGGCATACGAGCGAGCTACGGACCGGACTTCTATGCCGCCTATTGCCGGGATCCGGAGGGCAACAAGCTGTGTTTCGTCCATGCCGAGGGACTGGCCGCCGCCTGTGACTAGCACAGGGTCCGGCGCTCCGGCGCTCAGACGTTGGCCGCCAGGGCGACTGCGTCGGTACGGGCGGCCATGATGAAGTCGTTGCGGTGCAGGCCGCCGATGTTGTGCGTCCACCAGCTCACCGTCACCGCGCCCCATTCGGTGAGCAGGGCGGGATGATGGTCTTCGTCCTGGGCCTCGCGGCCGACGCGGTTGGTGAAGTCCAGGGCCTCGAGGAAGTTGCCGAAGGCATAGCGGCGTTCCAGCCGCGCAATCCCCTCGCGTTCCACCAGCGTCCAGCCGGGGACGGCTTTGAGCAATTCATGGCTGGCGGCCGCGCTCAGGGCCGGCTCGCTGGAGCGGCAGGGGACGCAATGGGAGTGGGCGAGATCGGCCATGGGGCGCTCCTTGGGGAAAGACAGTCACGAAAGGGCAAGGGTAACAGACCCGCCGGTCAGCTCCCGGCGCCCCGTCCGACCATGGTCGAATGGTCCGAAACCGGTGCGCGCCGTACAACGGAAGGCAACAAGAACAACAGTTTCCCGCCGAGGAGATCATCCCATGAGTGCCGCCTTTTACCCGGTCCGCGCGGAAGTCGCTTCCCGGACCCTGACCGATGAAGTCACCTATCGCCGGCTGTACCAGCAGTCCATCCTCAACCCCGACGGCTTCTGGCGCGAGCAGGCCCAGCGCCTGGACTGGATCAAGCCCTTCAGCCGGGTCAAGCAGACCTCCTTCGACGATCATCGCGTCGACATCCAGTGGTTCGCCGATGGCACCCTGAACGCCTCCTACAATTGCCTGGATCGCCACCTGGAAACCCGCGGCGACCAGACCGCCATCATCTGGGAAGGCGACGATCCGGCCGACAGCCGCCACATCACCTACCGCGAACTGCATCGCGAGGTCTGCCAGCTGGCCAATGCCCTGCGCGGCCAGGACATCCACCGCGGCGACGTGGTGACCATCTACATGCCGATGATTCCCGAGGCCGTGGTGGCCATGCTGGCCTGCGCCCGCATCGGCGCGGTGCACTCGGTGGTGTTTGGCGGCTTTTCCCCCGAATCCTTGGCCGGCCGCATCAGCGACTGCCAGTCCAAGCTGGTGATCACCGCCGACGAAGGCGTGCGCGGCGGGCGCAAGATCCCGCTCAAGGCCAACGTCGACGAGGCCCTGACCAATCCGGCCACCCACTCGGTGCACAAGGTGATCGTCTGCAAGCGCACCGGCGCCGACATCGCCTGGCACCGCCACCGTGACGTCTGGTACGAAGACATCACCTCGGTGGCCGCGGAGCACTGCGAGCCCAAGGAAATGTCCGCCGAGGCGCCGCTGTTCATCCTCTATACCTCCGGTTCCACCGGCAAGCCCAAGGGCATCCTGCACACCACCGGCGGCTACCTGACCTATGCCGCCCTGACCCACGAGCGGGTCTTCGACTATCGCCCCGGCGAGGTCTACTGGTGCACCGCCGACGTCGGCTGGATCACCGGCCACAGCTACATCGTCTACGGTCCCCTGGCCAATGGCGCCACCACCCTGCTGTTCGAAGGCGTGCCCAATTACCCGGACGTCACCCGCATGGGCCAGGTGGTGGACAAGCACCAGGTCAACGTCCTCTACACCGCCCCCACCGCCATCCGCGCCATGATGGCCCAGGGCGATGCGGCCATGCGCGGTGTCGACGGCAGCAGCCTGCGCCTGCTCGGTTCGGTGGGCGAGCCGATCAACCCCGAGGCCTGGCACTGGTACTACAAGACCGTGGGTCAGGAGCGCTGCCCCATCGTCGACACCTGGTGGCAGACCGAGACCGGCGGCATCCTCATCAGCCCGCTGCCGGGCGCCATCGGCCAGAAGCCCGGTTCGGCGACCCGTCCCTTCTTCGGCATCCAGCCGGCACTGGTGGACAACGAGGGCAACCTGCTCGACGGCGCCGTGGAAGGCAACCTGGTGATCCTCGATTCCTGGCCGGGCCAGTCGCGCTCCATCTATGGCGATCACGATCGCTTCGTCGACACCTACTTCAAGACCTTCAAGGGCATGTACTTCACCGGTGACGGTGCCCGCCGCGACGAGGATGGCTACTACTGGATCACCGGTCGCGTCGACGACGTGCTCAACGTCTCCGGCCACCGCATGGGCACCGCCGAGATCGAGAGCGCCCTGGTGGCCCATCCCAAGGTGGCCGAGGCCGCGGTGGTGGGCATGCCCCACGACCTCAAGGGCCAGGGCATCTATGTCTACGTCACCCTCAACCAGGGTGAGGAGGGCAACGAAGCCCTGCGCCAGGAGCTCAAGCAGTGGGTGCGCAAGGAAATCGGCCCCATCGCCACCCCCGATGTCATCCAGTGGGCGCCGGGTCTGCCCAAGACCCGCTCCGGCAAGATCATGCGGCGCATCCTGCGCAGGATCGCCGTGGGTGAATACGACTCCCTCGGTGACATCTCCACCCTGGCCGACCCGGGCGTGGTGCAGCATCTGGTCGGGACCCACCAGCAGATGAGCCAGGCCGTCGCCTGATCCAGCGGCCTTGGCAACCGCCCGCTATCGTCCAGGTAGCGGGCGGTTTCTTTTTTGGCGGTCCGGTAAGAACGTGTCGCCAGGCTAGAAGCCGCCGCCGTTGCGCTGGCGCTAGAATCGCGCCAGCCGGCGGGCCGCAGGGCACTCCGGTCCGCTACCCGGGGCAAAGGCCGGGACAGGGGCAACGCTCCGGCGTACCATGCGTGCCACCCCACAAGGGTTTCATGGCGTGCGGGCCCCGGATTGGTCGCCCCCGCCGCTCTCGACAGGAAGCCAGACGTTAGATGACCATCCGCATCGCCTTTCTGCTGTGGCCCGACGTTCGTCCGCTGACCGTGGGCCTGGTCGAGGAAGCGCTGGAACTCGCCGCTCGCCATTCGAGCGATACGCCCTACGAGGTGCGCTTTCTGCAGGCCGGCAGCGAGTTGCAGCCGCGACTGCCGGGTGGCCACTGGGAAGGGCAGCTGGAACGCCTGGATCGGCTCTTCGTGCTGGCCGACGAACCCTCGCCGACACCGCCGCCGCCGCTGGTCGCGGCCCTGCGCCAGACCGCCCGGGCCGGGGTGGTGATGGGCGGTTTTTCCGCCGGGGTGCACATCCTCGCCCAGCTCGGGCTGCTCGACGGTCATCGCGCCGCCGTGCACTGGCGCTGGCTGGAGGAATTTAGCGAGCAATTTCCCAAGGTCATCGCCACCCACCACCTCTACGAGTGGGACCGCGATCGCCTGACCGCCTGTGGCGGCCTGGCCATCCTCGATCTGCTGCTGGCCATGATCGGCCGCGATCGCGACGCCGAGCAGGCCGGCACCATCGCCGAGGAGCTGATCGTCGAGCGCCTGCGCGAAGGCAGCGAACGGCAGCGCATTCCGCTGAAGAATCGGCTGGGGTCGAGTCATCCCAAGTTGACCCAGGCGGTGATGCTGATGGAAGCCAACATCGAAGAGCCCCTCACCACCGACGAGATCGCCCAGCACGTCTGCGTTTCCCGCCGGCAACTGGAGCGGATCTTCAAGCAATACCTGGCGCGGGTGCCCAGCCAGTACTACCTGGAGCTGCGGCTGAACCGGGCGCGCAAGATGCTCACCCAGACCAGCAAGTCCATCATCCAGATCGGCCTGTCCTGCGGCTTCTCGTCGGGGCCGCACTTCTCCAGCGCCTATCGCAACTTCTTCGGCGTCACCCCCCGCGACGACCGCAACCAGCGGCGGGGTGCGGCGGGCGAGGGCAGCATGGTGGCCGAGCGCTAGGCGCAAGGCCCTGCCGCTTCAGCTCAGCGACTCGGTCGCCAGCTCGTCCAGCCAGGCGCCCAGCTGGTCGGCCGGCAGGGGCGCACCGCAATGGAAGCCCTGGATCTCGTCCGCCGGCAGGTGCTGCAGCTGGCGCAGGTGCTCGGCGTCTTCCACCCCCTTGAGGGTTACCGTCAGCCCCAGCGAGCGGCCGAGATCGATCATGGCCCGCACCAGGGCGCTGTCTTCCGGCGCCTGATGGTGGCGGGCGATGAGGCTGCGATCCAGGCGGATGCCGTCCAGCGGATAGCGGCGCAGATAGGCCAGGGAGCAGAGGCCGGAACCGAAGTCGTCCAGGCACAGGCGCACGCCCAGGCCCTTGAGCGCGCCCAGGGTGTTGGCCACGTCGGCAGCGGGGTCCAGAAGGGTGCGTTCGGTGAGTTCCAGCTCCAGCCGCGAGGCCGCCAGGCCGCTCTGGTAGAGCGCCTCGGCCACGGTCTGCACCGGGTCTTCGTTGGCGTGGAATTGCTGCGGCGACAGATTGACCGACACCGAGAGTCGTTCCGGCCAGCCCTGGGCATCGTGGCAGGCGGTCTCCAGCACCCAGCGCCCCAGGCGCTGGCCGAGGCCGGCGTCCTCGGCCAGGGTCAGGAAGTCCAGCGGCTCCAGTAGCCCCTGGGTCGGATGCTCCCAGCGCACCAGCGCCTCGAAGCCGCGCAGGCTGCCATCGGCCAGGCAACGGCGCGGCTGGTAGTAGAGGCTGAGGCGGTCATCGCGTAGGGCCTGGCGCAGGTCCTGCTCCAGCTGCCGGCGCAACAGCACCTGTTCGTTCATGGCCGGCTCATGGAAGCGCCAGGTGCCGCGGCCAGCGGCCTTGGCCTGGTAGAGGGCGATATCGGCCAGGCGCAGCAATTCCGCCGGGATGCCGGTATCCCGCGGTGCCAGGGCCACGCCCAGGCTGCTGCCGATGAAGACCCGCTGCTCGCCGAGGCGGAAGGGTTGGCGCAACTGCTCCACCAGCCGTCGGCAGAGGTCGGCGATGGTGCCCGGGTCGCGGTCGCCGCTGAGCACCACGCAGAATTCATCGCCGCCCAGGCGGGCCACCAGGTCGGTGGCGGTCACGTTCTGCCGCAGGCGCTGCGCCGCTTCCTGCAGGACCTGATCGCCGGCGGCATGGCCGAGGGCGTCGTTGACCGTCTTGAATCTATCCAGGTCCAGGCTGATCAGCGCCAGGGGCCGCGGCTCCGGGCCTTCCAGGTGGGTGGCGAGAAACTGGTGCAGGCGATGGCGGTTGGGCAGGCCGGTCAGGGGGTCGTGCCAGGACAGGTGCTGGACCTGGGCCAGGGCCTCGATCTCGTCGGTGAGATCGGTGACGGTACCGCGATAGCCACCCTCGGGAATGGCCCGGGCAGCGACCCGGCAGGTGCGTTCGCGGCCGTTGCCGTCCAGGTAGTGACAGACCAGCGGCGGTCGCGGCTTGCGGTCGTGTGCCTGGCCGGTGAGCCAGTGCGCCAGGGTGTCGGCATGGGGCGTCAGGAGTTCGTTGAGTGGCCGCCCCAGCCAGCGCTCGGTGGCTTCCCCGGTGACTTCGGCGAAGCGATCCGAGACATAGACCAGGCGCAGGGTGGCGTCGACCTCCCAGAGCCAGTCCGAGGTGGCCTCGGCGATGTCGCGGAAGCGCCGCTCGCCGATCGCCAGTTCGCTGCGACTGGCCAGCAGGTCATCGTATTGGGCATCCAGCTGGCGGATCGACAGCAGCGCCTGGCGAAACAGCCAGATCAGCCCCAGCAGCAGGATCAGCACCCCACCGCCGAACAGCGGCAGGGTCTGCTGCATCAGCCACAATCCCGGTCGCGGCGGGCGCCAGGTCAGCTGATAGCCGGAGCCCGGCAGTTGCCAGCTGGCGCGGCTGCCGGCCGGGTCGGTGGTGATGCTCAGCGGCGGCAGGTTGTTGGCTTCGCTCAGGGCGGCCAGCCGGGCGGGACTCAGCACATTGACGAAGACCAGTACCGAGGCCGGCGCCTCCTGGGGACGGACGCCGGCATGATCGCCCGGGGTGATGGCGGCGGCGGCCACCAGCGCCGGCATCCCGGCCACGGTCAGCACACCGGACACGCTGCCGGCGCGGGCGTCGGCGCTGCGTGCCGCGGCCAGCAGGCCGGCGATGTCGCCCTGCAGCCAGGGCGTAGCGGGATCGGCCAGCTGGCCATCGAGCAGGCGATAGCGGGGGCGGTCCTGGCCGTCGAATACCAGCACCCCCTCGTAGCCATAGACGCGGTACAGCGATTCGCCGAGGTTGCCCTGGTCGTAGGCCCAGTCGGAGTCCAGTTCCTGATGGAGGCGGCGATAGGCCTCGTCCCATTTGCTGTAGTCGATCAGGTTGCGGGCGACCTCTTCGTCAAGGCGGGTAAAGGTGCGACCGATCGCGCGCTCGGTGTGCTGGGCGACGGTGGCATCCTGGCGCACGGCATTGTCGACCAGCAGATAGCAACCCAGACCGATCAGGCCGAGGAGCAGTACGCAGAGCGCTGGGAACAGCCGCAGGAGGACGGTATGGCCCCGCCGACGCGGTAAGGCGCTGCGGGACGCGGGAGATGTTGGCATGCCTGGACCCTGGCTGGATGAGCGTTCCTGTGGCTTCGCCCGGCGCGACCCGGAGGTGGCCAAGCGAAGCGGATGAAGCCTTGCCGTCGCTAGACTAGCCCCTGGAGGCGCACGACGCTAAACGTAAAGCGGAAGATGCCAAGGGGATCGCGCTAAGCATCGCGCGAACGCCCGAGCTAGGTGGGGTTGCCGGCCCCGCCGTAGAAGGCGCAGCCCTGCCAGGTCTGGCCATTGATGCGCAATTCGGCCTGCAGCGACTGCACGGTGCCGGTCCGGCCGTCCACGCAGCGCCGGGGGTTGATCCACAGCTCGACCTTTTCGCCATTGGCCTCGGTGGAGAGGGCGCGCATGCCGCCGGGCAATTCTTCCTGCACGAAGGGCAGGGCACGGCGCTGTTGGCCGGCGGTACTGAGCAGCATGCCCTGGTTGCTGACCTGGACGCTCCAGTCCGGCCCATGGCCACCGGCATTCATGGCGGTACGCTTGAAGTTGGGATCGCTGCAGCCCGGACCGCTGTACTGCACGCGGTAGACGTCGGTGACGGCGAACACCCCCTGGGCGCCATCGCGACCGCCGGACTTGAGCTTGCCGCGGAGGTCGGCGAACAGCGAAGCGGCGCCGCTGTCGGCGGCCAGTTCGTGGGCATCGCGCAGGATGGCGGTGTTGTTGGCGTCGGTGACGTCGAAGAAGCGCTGTTCCTGGCAGGGGCGGAACAGCAGCTGGTCACCGTTCCAGCGCAGATCGCCCTGCAGGCGCTCGCCGCCCGGTGCACGCGGGGTCTCGTCGCTCTGGAACAGGCTGCAGCCGCCGAGGAGGCCGAGCAGGGCAAGGGGAAAGATGGCACGCGGCGCTGGCATCGCAGGACTCCGACTGAGGTGGGCACACGTTACTCAGACAGCGCCGCGAGCTCAAGGACTTACCAGACGCGATACGTCTTGCCGGTTTCCCGCCCTTCCACGCTGCGTTCGTAGGCCAGGGCCGCCGCGGCCCCCGATACCGCCTTGAAGCCGCGGAAGAAATCGCCGTAGTGCCCCAGGGATTCCTCCAGCACCGTCGGACTCACGGCATTGATCCGCTGACCCCGCGGCAGCTCGATGGCCGCGCCGCGGACGAAGCCCTCCAGGGCGGCATTGACCATGGCCGCCGAGCTGCCCTGGGCGATGGGCTGTTCGCTGAGGATGCCGGTGGTCAGGGTAAAGGAGGCACCCTCGGCGGCCTGCGCCTGGCCCAGCAGCACCAGATTGACCTGGCCCATCAGCTTGTCCTGCAGGCCCTTCTGATAGGCCTCGGGGGTCATCTCGGTGAAGGGGGCGAAGGTCACCGAACCCACCGCGCTGACCAGGGCGTCGAAGCGCCCGACCTGGGCGAACAGGGCGCGGATGGACTCCGCTTGGGTGATGTCGACCTGCAGATCGCCGGATCGGCGGCCAACGCGGATTAGCTCGTGGCGGCTGCCCAGGCGTTCGGCGATGGCGCTGCCCAGGGTACCGCTGGCACCGACGAGGATGATTTTCATGAGGCGACTCCGTGAAGGGAAGGAGTCTGCAGCCTAGAATGGCGCATTGCCCTGATAAATCACCTGAATGGCAATCCAGTGTTTCCTGGAGGAAACGATGCAGGACGACTTCGCCGATCTCGCCGCCTTCGCCATCCTCTGTGAAAGCGGCAGCATCACCCGCGCCGCCGAGCGTCTGGGCTGCAGCAAGGGCCAGCTGTCCAAGCGCATCCGCGCGCTGGAGATGCGCCTGGAGACCCGCCTGCTGCATCGCACCACCCGCCGTCTCGCGCCCACCGCCGCCGGGCGCACCCTGCTGCCCGAGGCGCAGGCCCTGGTGCGCCAGCGTGAGCGGGCCCTGCAGAGCGTGGCCCGCCTGCAGGAGGAGGCAGCCGGGCCGGTGCGCCTGACCGTCCCGGTGTCCCTGGGCTACACCTTTTTCGAGGTGCTGCTGGCCTGTCGCGCCGCCCATCCGGCCATCCAGCTGGACCTGGTGCTGGACAACGGCTATCGCGACCTGGTGGCCGAGGGCTTCGACCTGGCG
Organism: Pseudomonas sp. BAV 4579; assembly: GCF_009765395.1. Classification (NCBI taxonomy): domain Bacteria; kingdom Pseudomonadati; phylum Pseudomonadota; class Gammaproteobacteria; order Pseudomonadales; family Pseudomonadaceae; genus Pseudomonas; species Pseudomonas sp. BAV 4579. The sequence continues at coordinate 62,985 of NZ_WHOV01000035.1, forward strand.
ATCCGTGCCCGGCTGGAACCGGACGAACGCCTGGTCGCCCGTCCGCTGTTCGCCATGCAGGAGGTGACCTGCGCGGCACCCGCCTATCTGGCCGGGCACGAGGTCCCCCAGGCGCCCGAGGAGCTGCTCGGTCACCGCTGCCTGGTCAACAGCCACTATGCCGAGGGAGAGGTCTGGCTCTATCACCGCGAGCATCGACTCGATCGTGTCCAGGTAATCCCCAGCCTGGCCTGCAACCACTACAGCCTGCTCAAGCAGGCTGCCCTGGCCGGGCAGGGCATCGCCCGGCTGCCCTCGTTCATGGTGCACGAAGAGCTGGCCAGTGGCGCCCTGGTCTGGCTGCTCGGGGAATGGCGCACCCCCAGCCAGCCGCTGTTTCTGGTGCATCCCTACCAGGGGGGGCTGCCCAAGCGAACGCAGGTAGTGGCGGAAGCCCTCAGCGACTGGTTCGAGCGCAGTCGGCAGCGCCTGGAGGCGTTGGGGTAGCGGGGCCGATGAGCTGAACGCTGGTGCGGATAGCCCCCTCTCCCCGCGGGAGAGGGCTGGGGTGAGGGCAACCTTCGCGATGAAGCCCCAGTGGCAAAGGCTGCGCCGTTTTCCACGCTACGGTGCTGTTGGGCTTCGACGATGGAGCCAACCTACGTGGCGCACAGATAGCCCCCTCTCCCTACGGGAGAGGGCTGGGGTGAGGGCGCGCTTCACCGTGAAGCCCCAGTGGAAAAGGCTGCGCCGTTTTCCACGCTACGTTGCTGGTTCGAGCGCAGTCGGCAGCGCCTGGAGGCCTTGGGCTGAGGTCGCTATCGCGGCCATGGCGGTGCGCCGACAAGGTCGCTTCGTCCCTATGCATTATCGCGGCCATGGGCCGCTCCTACGGGGGGGATCTATACCTGTAGGAGCGGCCCATGGCCGCGATAGAACAGAGTAGCGGCACAACAGGAGTGACCGCGATGCGCAGGCTCAACCGCCCAGATAGGCCTTGCGCACGTCCGGGTTGGCCAGCAGTTCGGCGCCGCTGTCCTGCATGACGATGCGGCCGTTCTCCAGCACGTAGCCGCGGTCGGCCAGCTTGAGCGCCTGGTTGGCGTTCTGCTCGACCAGGAACACCGTCACCCCGTCCTGGCGCAGTTGCTCGATGATCTCGAAGATCTGCTGGATGATGATGGGCGCCAGGCCCAGCGATGGCTCGTCGAGCAGCAGCAGGCGCGGCTCGCTCATCATCGCCCGGCCGATGGCGAGCATCTGCTGCTCGCCGCCGGACATGGTGCCGGCGCGCTGGGCATAGCGCTCCTTGAGCCGTGGGAAGAGACCGAGGACCTTCTCCAGCTGGCGGTCGTAGGCAGGCTTGTCAGTGAAGAAGCCGCCCATGGCCAGATTCTCTTCCACGGTCAGGCGGGCGAACACCCGGCGGCCTTCCGGCACCACGGCGATGCCCTTGCGCATGATCTGCGCGGTTTCCTGGCCGACCAGCTCCTCGCCTTCGTAGCGGATGCTGCCGCCATGGGCGCGCGGGGTACCGCAGAGGGTCATCAGCAGGGTGGACTTGCCGGCCCCGTTGGCGCCGATCAGGGTGACGATCTCGCCTCGGTTCACCTGCACGCTGACGCCATGCAGCGCCTGGATCTTGCCGTAGAAGGTGGAGACGTTGTCGAACTGCAGCATGGTGGTCTCCATCAGGATTCGCCCAGGTAGGCCTTGATCACGTCGGGATTGTTGCGGATCTGCTCCGGCGTCCCGTCGGCCAGGGGGGTGCCCTGGTTGATCACCACAATGTGGTCGGAAATGCTCATCACCAGGTGCATGTCGTGCTCGATCAGCAGCACGGTCACACCGTGCTCGGCGCGCAGCAGGGCGATGAGCGCCTTGAGGTCCTCGGTTTCGCGCGGGTTGAGACCGGCGGCCGGCTCGTCAAGCATTAGGATCTGCGGGCGGGTCATCATGCAACGGGCGATTTCCAGGCGGCGCTGCTGACCGTAGGCGAGGTTGCCGGCGTTGCGGTTGGCGAATTCGGTGAGGTTGACCTGCTCCAGCCAGAAGCGCGCGTAGTCCATGGCCTCGGCTTCGCTCTTGCGAAAGGCCGGGGTCTTGAACAGCCCGGCCAGGAAGCCGGTGTTGAGGTGGCGGTGCTGGGCCACCAGCAGGTTCTCCACCGCGGTCATTTCCTTGAACAGGCGGACGTTCTGGAAGGTGCGCACCACGCCCTTGCGGGCGATCTTGTGCCCGGGCAACCCCTGGATGGCTTCGCCATTGAGCAGGATCTCGCCGCCGCTGGGCCGGTAGAAGCCGGTCAGGCAGTTGAACACCGTGGTCTTGCCGGCGCCGTTGGGACCGATCAGCGAGACCACCTGGCCCTGTTCCACGCGGATGTTGACGCCGTTGACGGCCAGCAGGCCGCCGAACCTCATGGACAGGCCGGAGACATCGAGAAGGGCTTGGCTCATTTGCGCAACTCCAGGTGCGGGCGTTGCATCGGGAGCAGGCCTTGCGGACGCCAGATCATCATCACGACCATCAGCAGGCCGAACATCAACATGCGGTATTCGCTGAATTCGCGCATCAGCTCCGGCAGCAGGATCATCACGATGGCCGCGAGGATCACGCCGAGCTGGGAGCCCATGCCGCCCAGCACCACGATGGCCAGGATGATGGCCGATTCGATGAAGGTGAAGGACTCCGGCGACACCAGGCCCTGGCGAGCGGCGAAGAAGCTGCCGGCGAAACCGGCGAAGCAGGCGCCCAGGGTAAAGGCCGAGAGCTTGATCAGCGTGGGATTCAGCCCCAGGGCGCGGCAGGCGATCTCGTCTTCGCGCAGGGCTTCCCAGGCGCGGCCGATGGGCATGCGCAGGAGGCGGTTGATCACGAACAGGGTCAGCAGCACCAGCAACAGGGCGATCAGGTAGAGGAAGATCACCTTGTATTCGGAGTTGTAGGGGATGCCGAAATACTCGTGGAAGGGCGTCATGCCCTCCGGGGCCCGGCGTTCGAAGGTCAGGCCGAACAGGGTCGGTTTTTCGATGCCGCTGATGCCGTTGGGGCCGCCGGTCCACTGGGTGAGGTTGCGCAAGAGGATGCGGATGATCTCGCCGAAGCCCAGGGTGACGATGGCCAGGTAGTCGCCGCGCAGGCGCAGCACCGGAAAGCCGAGCAGGAAGCCGAACAGCGCCGCCATCAGCCCCGCCAGCGGCAGGCAGACCCAGAAGCCCAGGCCGTAGTAGTGGGAGAGCATGGCGTAGGTGTAGGCGCCGACGGCATAGAAGCCGACGTAGCCCAGGTCGAGCAGACCGGCCAGCCCCACCACGATGTTCAGGCCGAGGCCGAGCATCACGTAGATGAGGATCAGGGTGGCGATGTCCACCGCGCCGCGCGAGCCGTAGAAGGGCCATACCAGGGCGATCAGCACCAGGCCCAGGATCACCCAGCGCTGGGTCTTGGGTTCGGTGAGCTTGGTGCCCAGGCCGGTGGCCGGCAGCTGCAGGCCGCCATTGCGGCGCCAGCCGGCGGTGAGCGGGTCACGCACCAGTTGCCAGACGAACATCAGCACCGCGGCCAGGGCCACGATCCAGAGGGTGCGCGGCGAGGCGCCGTGCACTTCGAGGTTGACGCCCACCGTCTCCAGCTTGAGGCCGAGGATGGGATAGGCGACGGCCAGCACCAGCAGGGCGCTGAAGAAGGCGGTTCGCAGACGGGCACTCATACCTTTTCCACCTCTGGGCGACCGAGGATGCCGGTGGGGCGGAACAGCAGCACCAGCACCAGCAGGCTGAAGGCCACCACGTCCTTGTACTGGTCACCGAAGACGTCGGCGCCAAAGGCCTCGGCCACGCCCAGCACCAGGCCGCCGAGCATGGCGCCGGGGATGCTGCCGATGCCGCCGAGCACGGCGGCGGTGAAGGCCTTGATACCGGCCAGGAAACCCAGACTCGGATTGATCACGCCGTACTGGATGCCCAGCAGCACCGCGGCCACGGCGGCGAGGGTGGCACCGATGACGAAGGTCAGGGCGATGATGCCGTTGGTGTTGATGCCCAGCAGGTTGGCCATCTTGATGTCCTCGGCGCAGGCGCGGCAGGCGCGGCCCAGGCGGGAGCGGGAGATGAACCAGGTCAGGCCGAACATGGTGAGCAGGGTGACGATGAAGATCAGCACCTGCACATAGGAGATCACCACGCCGTTCATGGCGTCGGTGCCGATGATGAAGTTGCCCGGCAGCAGGTTGGGGATCGACTTGTCCTTGGAATCCTGGGCCAGCAGCACCCAGTTCTGCAGGAAGATCGACATGCCGATTGCCGAGATCAGCGGGATCAGTCGGTTACCGCCACGCAGGGGGCGATAGGCGATGCGTTCGATGCTGTAGCCGTAGGCACTGGCGATGATGATGCTGGCGCCAAAGGCGGCGAGCATGACGATGGGCAGGCTGTGGATACCCAGCATGGCCAGGCCGGCGATGGCGATGAAGGCCACGTAGGAGCCGATCATGTACACCTCGCCATGGGCGAAGTTGATCATGCCGATGATGCCGTAGACCATGGTGTAGCCGATGGCGATCAGCGCATAGGTGCTGCCGACCGTAAGGCCGTTCACCAGCTGTTGCAGGTAGTGGTAGAACTCGGGCATGGGTGTCTCCAGGGGACCTTGGTGCACTTCTGGTGCGGGTCCCAGGCCTCGGATGGAGGCGGATAAACGAAGCCCACCGCCGTGGGCGGTGGGCTTCGGTGTTACAGGCAGGGCTTACTTGGCTTCGGTCTTGGTGCCGTCGGCGTGCCATTCGTAGACCACGAACTCGAAGTTCTTCAGGTCGCCTTTCTCGTCGAACGCCAGCTCACCGGTGGGGGTGTTGAAGGTGTTGCTGCGCAGCGCCTTGGCCACGTCCTCGGGCTTCTCGTCGCCGGCCTTCTCGATGCCTTCGGCGATGACCTGCACGGCGGCGTAGGAGGGGAACACGAAGGGACCGCTCGGATCCTGCTTCTTGTCCTTGAACGCCTGCACCAGGGCCTGGTTCTTGGGATCCTGGTCGAAGGAGCGCGGCAGGGTGACCAGCAGGCCTTCGGAGGCCTTGCCGGCGATGGCGGAGATGGAGCTGTTGCCCACGCCTTCCGGACCCATGAACTTGGCGGTCAGGCCCTTCTCGGCCGCCTGACGCAGGATCAGGCCCAGCTCGGGGTGGTAGCCGCCGTAGTAGACGAAGTCGACGTTGGCCTGCTTGAGCTTGGCGATCAGCGAAGAGAAGTCCTTGTCGCCGGAGTTGATGCCCTCGAACACGGCGACCTTGACGCCGGCCTTGTCCAGGGTCTGCTTGACCGCGGTGGCGATGCCTTCGCCGTACTGCTGCTTGTCGTGGATGACCGCGACGATCTTCGGCTTGACGTGCTCGACGATGAACTTGCCGGCGGTCGGGCCCTGCATGTTGTCCAGGCCGATGGTGCGGAAGATCAGCTTGTAGCCACGGTTGGTGATGTCGGGGCTGGTGGCCGCCGGGGTCATCATCAGGATGCCTTCGTCCTCATAGATGTCGGAGGCGGGCTGGGTGGAGCTGGAGCAGAGGTGGCCGACAACGAACTTGACGCCATCGTTGACGATCTTGTTGGCAACCGCCACGGCCTGCTTGGGATCGCAGGCGTCGTCGTAGATCACGCCTTCGAGCTGCTTGCCCTTGACGCCGCCGGCCTTGTTGATCTGCTCGATGGCCATCTGGGCACCAATGAACTCCATGTCACCGTACTGGGCGACCGGACCGGTCTTGGGGCCGGCCAGACCGATCTTCAGGGTGTCGGCTGCCAGGGTGTGGCTGGCCATGCCGGCCAGGGCCAGGGCCGCGACCAGGCGGGAGAAACGCAGAGTTGCCTTTTTCATGAGTGCTCCACTCGGAATGCTTTTATTAATGAGGCAGTTGGAAGCGAAAATGTGCCGATTTTGTTCTTTATGACGCGCCGCGCAGTTTAATCACCGTCTGTTCGTCTTGGAAAGCTGGCGACGACAACTTGTCGGATCTGTGGCCCGTGCGTCCGGGCGCTCGGCAAGCGGGGAGGGCAACGGTAGAATCCGCCCTTTTCGCGAGGCCCGCACCATGACCGATCACGCAACGCGCTACGCCACCCTGCTCGGGCAGACCGCCGCCATCGGCTGGGAAGAATTGCAACCGCATTTTGCGCGGGGCGTGCTGCTGGAAGTGGCACCCGAGCTGGACCTGATCGAAGCGGCTATCGCCGTGACCCAGGACGATGCCGCCCGGGTGGGTCTGTGGCTGCAGCAGGGCCAGTTGGCCAAGGTCGACGAAGACCGCGCGCGGCGCCGGCTGGAGGCGCCCGAGGTGGCGCTGTGGGCGGTGGTGGTGGCGCCCTGGGTGCTGATGCAGGAGCGTCCGGCCGAACGCTGAAACACAAGGGCCCGCGCAAGGCGGGCCGTTGTTGACGGGGTGGCTCAGCGTTCGCTGTCGAGATCGCGCAGCTGGTGTTCTCCATAGCGATCGCCAGCCACGGCGTCCGGTGGCAGCAGGCGTTGCAGTTCGGCGCGATCCGCAGCGCTGAGGGCCACCTCCAGCGCGCCGAGGGATTCGTCGAGCTGCTCGCGGCGGCGGGCACCGACCAGCGGCAGGATGTCGTCGCCCTGGGCGGCGACCCAGGCCACCGCCAGCCGGGCCGGGGTGGTGCCCCGGTGCTCGGCGAACTGCTTCAGGCCTGCCACCAGCGCCAGGTTTTTCTCCACGTTGCCCGGCTGGAAGCGCGGACTATGAGCGCGGAAGTCGCCATTGCCCGAGGGTTGGCGCCAGTGACCGCTGAGCAGGCCACGGGAGAGCACGCCATAGGCGGTGATGCCGACGCCCAGGTCGCGGCAGGTTGGCAGGATCTCCGCCTCGATGCCGCGCGAGACCAGCGAATACTCGATCTGCAGGTCGCAGACCGGATGCACCGCGGCGGCCCGCCGCAGGGTCTGGGCGCCCACCTCGGAAAGGCCGATATGGCGGATGTAGCCGGCCTGCACCAGCTCGGCGAGGGCGCCCATGGTGTCCTCGATGGGCACCTGGCGATCCAGCCGTGCCGGGCGATAGATGTCGATGTGATCCACACCCAGGCGCTTGAGGCTGTAGGCGACGAAATTCTTGATCGCCGCGGGCCGGGTGTCGTAGCCCAGCCACTCGCCGCCCGGACCGCGCAGGGCGCCGAACTTGACGCTGATCAGCGCCTGGTCGCGCCGACCGCGCAGGGCTTCGCCCAGGAGCAGTTCGTTGTGGCCCATGCCATAGAAGTCACCGGTGTCGAACAGGGTGACGCCGCGTTCGAGGGCCGCCTGGACGGTGGCGATGGCCTCGCCACGGTCGGCGCTGCCATAGAGATCGGACATGCCCATGCAGCCCAGACCAAGGCTCGATACCAGGGGGCCCTGCTGGCCCAAGCGACGCTGTTGCATGAGGGATTCCTCGTCAGGTGGATGAGGCTTCACTCTAGCCAGGATGACGCTGTGCGATAATCCGATCTCGACACAACGACCTGTTCGCTCAGCCGTACAATGGAGGCGCCTTGAATCTGGATGACCTGGCGGCCTTCGCCGCCGTGGCCGAGGCCCGCAGCTTTCGTGGCGCCGCCTATGTGCGCGGCGTGGCGGCCTCTTCCCTGAGTGATGCCGTGCGGCGGCTGGAGCGGGAACTGGATGTCCGGCTGCTGCACCGCACCACCCGCAGCGTGACGCCCACCGCGGCCGGCCAGCGTCTGCTGGAGCGCCTCACCCCCGCGCTGCGCGAGGTGCGCGGCGCGCTGGACGCCATCAATGCCGAGGGCGAGAGTCCGGTGGGGAGCCTGAGACTCAATGTGCCCACCATCGTCGCCCGCGTGCTGCTGCCGCCGCTGATCGGCCCCTTCCTGGCCCGGCATCCGGGCATTCGCCTGGAGGTGGTGGCCGAGGACCGGCTGATCGACGTGCTCGCCGCGGGTTTCGATGCCGGCGTGCGCTACGACGAGCACCTGGAAGCGGACATGATCAGCGTGCGGCTGGGCCCGGTCACCCAGAGATTCGCCGTGGCCGGAACCCCTGCCTACCTGGAACGGCACGGCGTTCCGGCACACCCCGCCGACCTGGTCCGGCATTCCTGCATCGGCCATCGCTTCGCCAGCGGCCTGGTGGCGCAGTGGAGCTTCGAGCGCGGCAGCGAGGTCAGCAACGTCACGCCGGGCAGTCGCCTGCTGGCCTCGGCGCTCGACCTGGAGCTGCAGGCCGCCCTCGACGGCGTCGGCCTGATCTATTCCTTCGCCGACTATCTGGCCGAGCCCCTGGCCGACGGTCGCCTGGTGGAGGTGCTGGCGGACTGGTCCACGTCCTTTCCCGGTCCGCGGCTCTACTATGCGGATCGCCGCCAGCTACCGGCCCCGCTGCGGGCCTTCGTGGCCTTCTTGCGCGAGCGTCACGGCTAGGCGATCGCGCGGGGCGCCGCTACCCTGAGCGCCAGTCCGCCGCCTGGAGCCGCCATGACGTCCCCGTTCATCCGCCTGGTACCGTGCCCATGATCATCGGCACCGCCGGTCACATCGACCATGGCAAGACCGCCCTGATCCAGGCCCTCACCGGGGTCGCCGGTGATCGCCGCCGCGAAGAGCAGGCGCGCGGCATCACCATCGACCTAGGCTATGTCTATGCCGATCTGGGCGACGGCGGTCTCACCGGTTTCATCGACGTCCCCGGTCACGAGCGCTTCGTGCACAACATGCTGGCGGGCGCCAGCGGCCTGGATCTGGCCCTGCTGGTGGTGGCGGCCGACGACGGCGTCATGCCGCAGACCCGCGAGCACCTGGCGATCCTCGAATTGCTCGGCATTCCCCGGCTGCTGGTGGCCCTGACCAAGGCCGATCGGGTGGATGCCGGGCGACTGGCCCAGGTGCGTCAGGACGTCAGTGCGCTGCTGGCCGCCAGCCCCTTCGCCGGGGCGCCGCTGTATCCGGTGGCCAGCCCCAGCGGCGTGGGCATCCCCGAATTGCGCGCCGCCTTGCTCGGGGCCCTGGATCAGGTGCGCCAGCGCAACGCCCGCGGCGGCTTTCGCCTGGCGGTGGACCGGGTGTTCAGCGTCGCCGGGGCCGGGGTGGTGGTCACCGGCACCGCCTTTGCCGGCCAGGTGGTCGTCGGCGACGAACTGCTGCTTACCCCACGCGGGCAGCGCCTGCGGGTGCGGGGGCTGCACGCCCAGAACCGCGCGGCGGAAACCGCCCAGGCCGGCCAGCGGGTGTCCCTCAATCTCGCCGGCGAGCGGCTGAGCACCGACAGCCTCGCCCGCGGTGACTGGCTGGTGGCCGAGGCGCTGCATGCGCCCACCACCCGGATCGACGTGGAACTGCGCCTGCTGCCTGGCGAGGCGCGCAACCTGGCGCACTGGACGCCGGTGCACGTGCACCTGGGCGCCCAGGATCTCACCGGTCGCGTCGCCCTGCTGGAAGGCGACAGCCTGGCCCCCGGCGCCATGGCCCTGGCGCAGCTGGTGCTCAATGCGCCGCTGCATGGGGTGCATGGCGATCGCCTGGTGCTACGTGACCAGTCTGCCCAGCGCACCCTGGGCGGCGCCCGGCTGCTCGATCCCTTCGCCCCGGCGCGCCATCGCCGTACGCCCCAGCGCCTGGCCCAACTCCTGGCATTGCGTCGGGGCGGCCTGGAGGAGGCGCTACCCGAACTCCTGGCCCAGGCCGACGGCGGTCTCGATCCACGGCTGCTGGCGCGGCAGTTCAACCGTCCCGAAGGCGACTGGCAATTGCCCGCCGACACCCTGAGGGTGGAGACGCGGGTTGGGCCGCGGCTGTTCGCGGCGACTCTGTGGCAGGCGGCGCTCGAGCGCCTGGGTGCGGCGCTGGCCATCTTTCACCAGGAGCAACCCGACGAACTGGGTCCCGATCGCGATCGCCTCCGCCGCATCGCCGCGCCGGAACTGGAGCAGGCGGTCTATCTGGCCCTGCTGGAGACGGCCCTGGCCGAGGGGCGCTTGCAGAGCAGCGGTCCCTGGTTGCACCTGCCCGATCACCGGGTTCGCCTCACCGAGGCGGAGGAGGGGCTCAAGACCCGCCTCTGGCCGCTGCTGGAGGCCCAGCGTTTCGATCCGCCCTGGACCCGCGATCTGGCCAGGAGCCTGGATCAGCCCGAGGCCGAGGTGCGGCTGCTGCTGCGCAAGCTGGCCCGGCTGGGGGAACTGACCCAGGTGGTCAGGGATCTCTTCTATCCCCAGGCGAGTCTGGAGGCCGCGGCCGGCGAGGCATTGCGCCTGGAGCGCGAAGCGGGGATCATTCGCGCTGCGGCCTTTCGCGATGCCCTCGGCATCGGTCGCAAGCGCAGCATCCAGATCCTCGAATGCCTAGATCGCATCGGTTTCACCCGTCGCTTCGGCGACGAGCGCCGGGTCCGCCCGGACAGCGCCTGGGCCCGCGCGGCCGAGGGCTAGCGCAACAGAGGAAGGCAATCACGCCCGGTGGCGTGGCCGGGCTTCAAACCCGGTTGGGGACGGCAGCCGTTCCCGGGTGGGTTCGACTCCCACTGCCTTCCGCCATTTTCCGTCGTCAGTGCCCATCCGTCTGGTGATGGATCACCGCGCCCTCCCGTTGCAACTCCTGCAGAAACCACTCGGCCGTCCAGAGCTGTTCGGGCATATAGAGACCCGCCGGCAGGGGTTCACCGCCCGCCAGGCCCAGCACCCGCTCCAGCGACAGCACCAGCCCGAGGGCGGTCAGCGAGGCTTGGCCCTAGTTGAATTCCAGCACGGCGCGTGCGCGGGTGGTCTGGCCGTCCCTTTCACCGCTCACCCAGACCGCGATCTCGGCCGCCGTTTCCGCGCCCCGCCGCCGGCTGGAGGACTCGCCCATGGCGATGTCGAAGCGCAGCTCCGGGGCGGCGGTGGTGGTCCAGAGACTGAGCAGATCGATGGAGCCAAAGGCCGTGGCAGCCAGCGTGCGACCGTCCAGCGCGGTGACGCTGCCCTGCAGGTCGGCACCGCTAAGCCAGGCGCGGCGTCCATGATGGAATGCCAGGGCCGCGGGCGCCGCGCTGTGCACCCGCTCCATGTCCTCCCAGGCCAGGGGACCGGCCGGGTCCTGTTCATCCAGCAAGACCTCCACACCGATGGCCGCGACCCGGGTGAAGCGGCGGGCGAGATCGAGTGCCAGCGCCAGGGCGGCGCCCGAAGCCCAGTGGCTGGACAGTACCAGGGCATGGGCGCCGGGGCGGTGCATGAACTGGGCGACCTCCGGCCCCAGTTCGGTGACACCGGTGTTGGCATTGAGATAGGGGATGCCCAGGTGCTGGGCGAGGCGCAAACCATGCAGGGCCTGATCCGGTGCCAGCATGATCAGTGCCGCGGGGACGAGGGCGGGATCCAGTCCCAGCCCCGGCTGGTCGAGATCCAGGCGCACCGCCCGGGCCTGGCCGGCAGCCTGGGCGACGTCCTCGGCCGTAGCGAGGTTGCGGCCGCCGACCAGCAGCGGCCAGTCAGGCTGGCGCCGGTGGAACCAGTGGACGGCCTGGCGGCCTACCGTGCCCGAACCGCCGGCAAAGAGTATGGGGTGCAGTGGCATGATGCTGTCCTCTTCGTTGCAGTGCTGAGGTTCCGGAGTCCGCACAGCCGATTGCAAGGGGCTGTACTCCGCATTAACCTTCCAGGAGTAGGTTCCAGTTCAGGATTAACCTACCTTTAGTAGGTTTGCAAGAAGAAGTGACCAATGGCAGCGCGATCCATCCCTGAAAAACCGGTCTCCGAAGGGACCGGACGGCGTCTTTCGAAGGCAGCCCGGCGTCAGCAATTGCTGGACACGGCGCGGGTCATCGTTCGGGAGGAAGGCGCGGATCGCCTGACCCTGGGCTATCTGGCCGTGCAGGCAGGCGTTTCCAAGCCGGTCGTCTACGAGCATTTCGGTACCCGCTCGGGACTGCTCATCGAACTCTATCGCTGGCTCGATCTGGCGCAGATGGATGCCTTTCGCCAGGCCATGATCGCCCGGCGTCAGAGCGCCGAAGAGGCCAGCGCGGCGCTGGCCGAGGGCTACATCCGCTGCGTGACCGACATGCAGGGCGAGGTCGGCGTAGTGGCGGCGGCGCTGGCGGGGAGCGAGGAAAAGACCGCGGTGTACCAGGAGTTGCTGGAACATGGCACCCAGATGGTGGCGGCGGTGCTCACGCCGCACAGCAAAAGACCCGCCGCGGAGTTGCAGGTGTCCTGCATCGGTCTGGTCGGCGCCGGCGAGGCCCTGGCCGCGGCCGTGGTGCGCGGGGCACTGGGCGAGCGCGAGGCCATCGCGGCCTTCACCCGCCTGGTGCGCGCGGTGCTGTAGCCGGCGGCGCTAGTAGACGTCCTTCAGATAGCGCTTCTGCTCGCTCATCCCGCGCACATAGTCAGCGGCGGCCTCGTCGCTGAGGTGGCCATGGGTCGCCACCACCTGGCGCAGGGCCTGGTCGACGTCCTTGGCCATGCGGCTGGCGTCGCCGCAGACATAGACGCGGGCGCCGTCCTGCAGCCAGCGCCAGACGTCGGCACCGCGTTCGCGCAGCCGATCCTGCACATAGATCTTCTCGGCCTGATCGCGGGAAAAGGCCAGGCTCAGTTCGTTCAGCAGGCCATCGCGCTGGAAGGCTTCCAGTTCGTCGCGGTAGTAGAAGTCATGGGCGGCGTGCTGCTCGCCAAAGAACAGCCAGTTGCGGCCCCCGTCACCCCGGGCGCGACGCTCATGGAGAAAGCCGCGGAAGGGCGCGATGCCGGTGCCGGGGCCGATCATGATCAGCGGGACGTCTTCCTGGTCCGGCAGGCGGAAATGGCGCGAAGGCTGGATATGCACCTCGGTGGCGGCCTCGCCCAGGCGGTCGGCGAGAAAGCTGGAGGCCACGCCCTTGCGCTTACCGTAGCGCACCGCCGAGACGGTGAGGTGCACCTGGCCGGCATGGGCCAGGGGGCTGGAGGCGATGGAGTAGAGGCGCGGCTGCAGGCGCTTGAGGCTGCCGAGCAGTTCGCGGGCGTCGTGGCGGGCGGGAAAGCGGGCCAGCACATCGGCCAGTTGCCGGCCCCAGAGCCAGCGCTTGAGTTCGTCGCGGTCGCCCAGCAGGGCGCGGCACTCGGCACTGCCGCTGCGCTCGGCGATCAGCGCCAGGGTCTCGGGGTTGGGGCGGGCGATCTCGTAGTGTTCGCTCAGCGCCTGGCGCAGCGACAGCTCGCCGACCTTGGCCACGGCGACCGGCTGTTCGCCGTCCAGCCCGGCGAGGGCGAGGACCTCCTCGACCAGCTCCGGGCAGTTGCGCGCCTTCACGCTCAGGGCGTCGCCGGCCTGGTAGGCCAGGGGCTGATCGGATTCGAACCCGAATAGCCGCACCTCCTTGTTGGACCCGGCACTGTTGAGTCTCTGGTTGATGACCAGCCGCGCGGGCACCGCCGTCGGGCGGCTGGTCGTGGCTGAACTGACGATGGGCACGTGCTCGGCCTGGGGCGCCAGTTGCGCCTGCAGGGCGGTCAGCCAGGCGTCGGCGCCGTCGAGGCCATCGGCGTCGCAGTCCAGGCGCGGGCAGAGGCGCCGGGCGCCAAGCTCGGCCAGACGGGCGTCGAGGCGCTGGCCATGGCCGCAGAATTGCTCGTAGGTGGAATCGCCCAGGGCCAGCACGGCGTAGTCCAGGTCGGCCAGGGAGGCGTCGAGGCGATTGAGGCCCTGCCAGAAGGCCTGGCCATTGTCCGGCGCTTCGCCATCGCCAAAGGTGCTGCTCACCAGCAGGACGCGGCGGGCACCGCTCAGGCGTTCCACGGCATAGGCGGCCATGTCGTGCAGTTCTACGCTGAGACCGGCCTGGCACAGGCGGGCGACGCAGCGCTCGGCCAGGGCTTCGGCGTTACCGGTCTGGGAGGCCCAGAGCACCACCAGATCGGCCGGCGCGGTGGGGGCCATGGCCAGGCCGGCGGGTTGGCTTTCCGGCAGGCGGCTGAACAACCCGGCGAGCAGGCCGTCGAGCCAGAGGCGGGTGTCGGCGGCCAGCGGCGCCTGGGCCGGCAGGCAGGGCACGCCCTGGGTCGCGCCGTCGCGCAGACCGTCCATGAAGCCGGCCAGATAGGTGCGTTCGGCCGCGCTGAGCTGGGGCCGTACCGCAGTCGCGACCCCGGTGAGCTCGGCCAGCCGCGCCAGGGCAGGCAGCCGGGCGCTCTCCGTGACAGGCTCGTCGGCCGGCAGCTGGCGATGGGGAATGGTGGCGACCCGGGTCAGGCGCACCGCGCAGACCTTGAGTTCCGGTTGCAACGAGAGCGGATCGACGGCGTCGCTGGTGACGGCGTTGATGGCCAGGTCGCTGCCCTGGACGTCGGCCCAGTGAAAGGGCGCGAAGCAGTTGCCGGGCTGGACCCGGTCGCTGATGGTCACCGGCAGCACCGCGCGGCCGCGGCGTGAGGTGATCTCCAGGCGGTCGCCCTGCGCCAGGACCAGGGCCTTGGCATCCTGGGGATGCACCTCCACGAAGGGCGCCGGATTGAGGCGGTTCAAGGCGGCGATCTTGCCGGTCTTGGTCAGGGTATGCCACTGGTGCTGCAGACGCCCGGTGTTGAGCACGAAGGGGTAGTCGGCATCGGGCAGCTCGGCCGGGTCCAGGTGCGGGCGGGCGAAGAATTGCGCCTTGCCGCTGGGGGTGGCGAAGTTGAGCGCGGTCGGTTCGCCGCTTTCGTCCAGGCGCAGGGTCTGGCTGCGGCCGTCGTTGCGATAGCGGATCGGCTGGCGCGTATCGCTCTCTGCGCCAGGGCAGGGCCATTGCAGCGGTGTCTCGCGCAGCCGGGCATAGCTGGCGCCGCGGATGTCGTAGCCGGTCTGGGGATTGTGGAATTGCCGGATCTCGTCGAACACCTCGGCGGCCGAGGCGTAGCTGAAGTGTTCGCCATAGCCCAGGGCGCAGGCCACGTCGGCGATGATCCGCCAGTCGGCGCGGGCCGCGCCGGGCGGGGTGACGGCCTGGGGCGCCAGGGTCAGGTTGCGCTCGGAATTGATCATCACCCCGTCGGCCTCCGCCCAGAGCGCGGCGGGCAGGAGGATATCGGCGTAGCTGTTGGTCTCGGTGTCGAGAAAGGCGTCCTGGGTGATCACCAGTTCGGCGGCCTGCAACCCGCGGATGACCGTTTCGCGATTGGCCACGCTGGCCACCGGGTTGGTGCAGATGATCCAGCAGGCCTTGACGGTGCCGGCGGCCAGGTCCTCGAACAGGGCGACGGTACCCTGGCCCAGGCGGGTGTGCAGGGTGCCCTCCGGAATCCGCCAGGCGCGCTCGACGAAGGTGCGGTCGGCGGCGGACAGCAGGCTGCGCTGGCCGGGCAGGCCGGGCCCCATGTAGCCCATCTCGCGCCCGCCCATGGCATTGGGCTGGCCGGTCAGGGAAAAGGGACCGCTGCCGGGGCGGCAGATCTTGCCGGTGGCCAGGTGCAGGTTGCACAGGGCGTTGGTGCTCCAGGTGCCGTGGGTGCTCTGGTTCAGGCCCATGGTCCAGAGGCTGGTCCATTCGCCGGCCTCGCCGATCCAGCGCGCGGCGGTGCGGATGTCCGCCTCGGTCAGGCCGGTCCCGGCGGCCACCCGTGCCGGGGTGTAGTCGGCAAGAAACTCGGGCATGGCCGCCCAACCTTCGGTATGGGCGGCGATAAAGGCTTCGTCTACCTGGCCCTCGGCGTGCAGCAGATGCAGCAGGCCGTTGAGCAGCAGCAGGTCGGTGCCCGGACGCAGTTGCAGGAAGAGATCGGCCTTCTCGGCGGTGGCGGTGCGCCGCGGATCTATCACGATCAGCCTAGCGCCGCGCTTGACCCGATCCAGCAGCCGCAGAAAGAGAATGGGATGACAGTCGGCCATGTTGGCGCCGCTGACCAGGAAGAGGTCGGCGCGATCGAGGTCGTCATAGGAGCCGGGCGGACCGTCGGCGCCGAGGGACAGCTTGTAACCAGTGCCGGCACTGGCCATGCACAGGCGGGAATTGGATTCGAGCTGGTTGGTGCCGATGAACCCCCGCGCCAGCTTGCTCGCCAGGTACTGGGCTTCCAGCGACAGCTGCCCGGACACATAGAAGGCGATGGCGGCGGGTCCGTCGCGCTCGAGGATGGCGCGCAGGCGTTCGGCGGTGGCGGCGATGGCCTGCTCCAGCCCGGTCTGCACCGGTTCGTGGGAGCGGTCGTGGCGGACATAGGCCTGCTCCATGCGCCCGCTGTCCACCAGCGCCTGGTGGCTGGTGCTGCCCTTGGTGCAGAGCCGGCCGCGATTGGCGGGGTGGTCGCGATCGCCGCTGACCTTGGTGATCCGGCCGTCGTCCACCTGCATGACGATCCCGCAGCCGACGCCGCAGTAGGGGCAGACGCTCTTGATGTGGGTAGTGGCCATGGCAAGGATCCTTCGAAAACCAGAAAGCGAAAAGGCGCCGGTCGCGCTCCCCGGAGGGAGGCGAACACGGCGCCTTTGTCGTGAAAGGAAGCGATCGGCGTTGACCGCTCCAGACCAGGGATTTAGCAAGGCCCGCGCCAGCTTGGCCCGGCGCGCGCGAGGAGTGCATTCCTGCTGGTCTGGCAGGGTGCTGGTGGCGCTGGCCGAGGTCACGGCGATGGCGGTCGCGATGCGCCGTGACGGGGCAGGCGGGCCCGGTCTTGCACCGTTGTGGTTCTGCTCGGCGGACGTTCGGACCGGCGCCGGCAAACCACTCGGCCGGCCGCAGCCCGCGCCAGCGGCGGATCTTCGAGCAATCAGGCGGAACTGGCACAGCCGATGCAGAATCCCTGACAGACCCGCACATTCGGGTCGCCCGGTCGATCAACGGCGATCGACAGCCACCGCAGGCGACGGGCACGGAGCAGAGCCAAGGGCTCCTCCCTACCAGAACAGGCAAAGGCGCCTGAGACCGCAAGGTTTCAGGCGCCTTTTTATTTGCCGCGAATCAACCTGATTGGCCTCGGCCGGGGGATAGCCTCCATGAACAGCATCGTGACCCGCAAAGAACGCCTGATCGTCGTCGGCAACGGCATGGTCGGCCATCACCTCGTCGAGCAGCTGCTGGCGGCCGGCGCCCTGGACCACTACGAGATCCATGTCTTCGGCGAAGAGCGCCAGCGCGCCTATGACCGGGTCCATCTCTCCGAGTACTTCGCCGGTCGCGATGCCGAATCCCTGGCCATGAGCGAAGCCGGCCTCTATGCCGTGCCCGGCCTGGTGCTGCACCTGGGCTGCGCGGTGACCGCCATCGACCGCGAGCAGCGCGAGGTGCTGACGCCCGAGGGTGCCTTTGGCTACGACCGCCTGGTACTGGCTACCGGCTCCTATCCCTTCGTGCCGCCCATCGAGGGCGCCGAAGGCGATTCGCGCCTGGTCTATCGCACCCTGGACGACCTGGACACCATCCGCCTGGCCGCCGCCAGGGCGCGCCGCGGCGTGGTGGTGGGCGGCGGCCTGCTCGGCCTGGAAGCGGCCAATGCGCTGAAATCCCTGGGCCTGGAGGCCCATGTGGTGGAATTCGCCCCGCGGCTGATGCCAGTGCAGCTGGATGACCTCGGTGGCGCCGCGCTCAGGCAGCGCATCGAGGACCTGGGCGTGGGCGTGCATCTGTCCAAGGCCACCCAGAACATCACCGCCGGCAGCGAGTACCGCTACCGCATGAACTTCGCCGGCGAGGATTTCCTCGAGACCGACCTGATCCTGTTTTCCGCCGGCATCCGGCCCCAGGACGCCCTGGCCCGCAGCTGCGGCCTGGAACTCGGCGCCCGCGGCGGGGTGGCGGTGGACAACGGCTGCCTGACCAGCGATCCCTTCATCCATGCCATCGGCGAATGCGCCGCCTGGAACGGCAGCATCTTCGGCCTGGTCGCCCCGGGCTACCAGATGGCGCGCCTAGTGGCCGCCACCCTCTGCCATGGCCAGGCCACGCCCTTCACCGGCGCCGACATGTCCACCAAGCTCAAGCTGCTGGGCGTGGACGTGGGCTCCATCGGCGATGCCCACGGCGCCACCCCCGGCGCGCGCAGCTATCGCTACATCGACGAAGCCAGCGCCAGCTACCGGCGCCTGGTGGTGTCCGCCGACGGCAAGCACGTCCTCGGCGCCGTGCTGGTGGGTGACAACAGCTACTACGACACCCTGCTGCAATACGCCCAGAACGGCATCCCGCTGCCCCAGGATCCGGCCAGCCTGATCATGCCGGTGGGCGAGGGCGCCCCGACCCTAGGCGCCGATGCCCTGCCGGCCACCGCGACCCTCTGCTCCTGCCACAACGTCACCAAGGGCGCGGTCTGCGCCGCCATCGACGCCGGCTGCACCGATCTGGCCGGCATCAAAAGCTGCACCAATGCCGCCACCGGTTGCGGCGGCTGCGCGGCGCTGGTCAAGCAGGTGTTCGAGCACGAGCTGATCGCCCGCGGCGTCGAGGTCGACAAGAGTCTCTGCGAGCACTTCGCTCATACCCGCCAGGAGCTCTATCACCTGGTGCGGGTTGAAGGCATCCAGAGTTTCGACGAGCTCCTGGCGCGCCATGGCCGCGGCCAGCATGGTTGCGACATCTGCAAGCCGGCGGTGGCCAACGTCCTGGCCTCCTGCTGGAACGCCCCCATCACCGATCCGCACCTGGTGCCGCTGCAGGACACCAACGACACCTTCATGGCCAACATGCAGAAGAACGGTACCTATTCGGTGGTGCCGCGCATCCCGGGCGGCGAGATCAGCCCGGAAGGCCTGATCGCCATCGGCCAGGTGGCGAAGAAATACGATCTCTACACTAAGATCACCGGCGGCCAGCGCATCGACCTCTTTGGCGCCCAGTTGCACGAGCTGCCGGACATCTGGGGCGAGCTGATCGCCGCCGGCTTCGAGACCGGTCATGCCTACGGCAAGTCCACCCGCACGGTGAAGAGTTGCGTGGGCAGTACCTGGTGCCGCTACGGGGTGCAGGACAGCGTCAAGATGGCGCTGGACATCGAGCACCGCTACAAGGGCCTGCGCGCGCCCCACAAGCTCAAGTTCGCCGTCAGCGGCTGCACCCGCGAGTGCGCCGAGGCGCAGAGCAAGGACATCGGCGTGATCGCCACCGAGAACGGCTGGAATCTCTATGTCTGCGGTAATGGCGGCATGCGCCCGCGCCACGCCGAGCTGTTCGCCACCGACCTGGATGACGCAACCCTGATCCGCTACATCGACCGGCTGCTGATGTTCTACATCCGTACCGCCGACCGCCTGCAGCGCACCTCGGTGTGGCGCGAGTCGCTGGAGGGCGGGCTGGACTACCTCAAGCAGGTGATCATCGAGGACAGCCTGGGCCTGGGCGCCGAACTGGAAGCCCAGATGCAGCTGGTGGTGGATCGCTACGAATGCGAATGGGCCAACGCCCTGAACGATCCCGACAAGCTCAAGCGCTTCCGTACCTTCGTCAACCAGCGCGGCAGCGACCCGGACATCCACTTCGTCAAGGAACGCGGCCAGCGTCGACCGGCGCGCCATGGCGAACTGCAGCTGATCAACCTGACCGAGGAGGCCTGACCATGACCCAGACCACTACCGCGCGTGCCCTGGA
This sequence comes from Pseudomonas sp. BAV 4579, assembly GCF_009765395.1. Lineage (NCBI taxonomy): Bacteria > Pseudomonadati > Pseudomonadota > Gammaproteobacteria > Pseudomonadales > Pseudomonadaceae > Pseudomonas > Pseudomonas sp. BAV 4579. The sequence continues at coordinate 82,473 of NZ_WHOV01000035.1, forward strand.
AACCCGCTGGCAACCCCTGTGCAGCCTGGCCGACCTGGTGCCCCAGTCCGGCGTGGTGGCCCTGCACGAGGGTGAGCAGGTTGCGCTGTTCTATCTGCCGGAGACCGAGCAGAAGGTCTTTGCCGTGGGCAATCGCGATCCCAAGTCCGGCGCCAACGTCATCGGCCGCGGCATCGTCGGCCAGCTGGGCGCGGATCTGGTGATCGCCTCGCCGCTGTACAAGCAGCACTTCCGGCTGGCGGACGGCGGCTGCCTGGAGTATCCCGAGCAGGCCCTGCCCACCTGGACGGTGCGGCTGAATGGCGAGCGGGTGGAGATCGCCTGAGGCCATTGAGTCCGGCTTTCCCTCACCCCAACCCTCTCCCAAGGGGAGAGGGGGCGGTCCGGAGCGGGACGGGGCTTCACGCGTAGCCTGGACAACGGCGCAGCCTTGTCCGGGTTCCCCGCCGAATACCGCTATCCCCACTGTTGCACCTGCCGCAGTGCAGCTTTGCGCAATCGGGATCCGTTCGGGGCGGCGCAATGACCGCCCGGGGGCGATACTCAAGGAGCGGGGACGCTGTCTGCCGATCCTGGCAATCGTCCCGCCGGAGGTCACCATGCGCCTGACAAGAACAATTCGCTCCGCGCTGTTCATCGCCCTGCTCTCGGCCCTGGCCGCTATCGCCCTGCTGGAGGGCTGGCGCGCGCAACCGGTGGGCGAACTCACTCTGCGCGCCGATCCGGTCTGTACCCACGGATATGCACCCTATGGCTGCTATCCGGTTCCGGCCCGAGGAGGCGATCTGGGGTGGCTGGAGCGCCTCTAGGTCGTCAACCTGCCTGTAGATCGGTTGCCAGCAGCGCTGCCAGCTCGCGGTCAGTCAAAGAGGGACCGAACAGGGGCCCCTGGACTTCGTCGCAGTGCTGCGCCTGCAGCCAGGCCAATTGGCCGGGCGTCTCCACGCCCGTCGCCGTCACCCTGAGGCCCAGGGTTCGTCCCAGGCCGATCAGAGCCTGGGCAATGGCGGCATCGACCTGCTGATCTTCCAGGCGCGCCACCAGTCGGCTATCCAGGCTGATGGCATCCAGCACGGGGTGGCGCAGCGCCTCCAGGGCGCTTGAACCTCGGCCGAAGTCGGCCAGACTCAGGCGCACGCCCAGAGCCTTGAGCGGCATCAACATCGGGGCGCTGCCTGCCTGCAACAGCGCCTCGGGCAGCTGCAGCTCCAGGCGTTCCGCTACCAGGCCGCTCGTCTGCAAGGCGCGGGCGACCGCCGCCACCAGGGCCTCGCCATCAGCGAACGGACGCGCGGACAGACCGACGACCAGTCGCAGCGGCGCGGGCCAGGTCGCGGCAGCCTGACAGGCGTTGTCCAGCAACCAGAATTCCAGGGGAACGCTGAGTCCGGTTTCTTCGGCCAGGGGCAGGAAGAGCTCCGGCGACAGCAGGCCGCGCCGCGGGTGGGCCCAGTGCAACCGCACCTCGATGGCGCTCAGCCGGCCCGCGGCGGCGTTCCGGCGGGGCAGGTAACCCGAGCGCAACTGGCCGAGCGCCAGCGCCTGGCGCAATTCCTGCTCCAGATCCCGCCGCTGGCTGAGCTGGGCGTCCATCGCCGGGGCATGAAAGCACCAGCCGTTGCGACCCGCGGCCTTGGCCTGGTAGAGCGCGATATCCGCCAGACGCAGCAAGTCCTCAACCTGGGTGGCTTGGTCCGGCGCCTGGGCGATGCCGATGCTGGTGCCGACGCTGACCGACTGCTCCTCCAGCAGGATGGGTCGGCCGATGGCGTTCACCAGCCGCGCACAGATCTGGTCGACGGTCGCCACGTCCAGGTGACCGAGCAGCACCACGATGAATTCGTCGCCGCCCAGGCGTGCCACCAGGCCGCCGGGTCTCAGACTGGCCTGCAGGCGCCGGGCGATTTCCTGCAGCACCCGATCGCCGGCGGCGTGGCCGAGGCTGTCGTTGACCGGCTTGAAACGATCCAGGTCCAGGCTGAGCAACGTCAGCGGGGTCCTGGCTTGCGTCAGCTTGCGCGCCAGGTAGTGCTGCAACTGCAGGCGATTGGCCAGGCCGGTCAGGCTGTCGTGCTGCGACAGGTGTTCGATTTCCGCCTGGGCATTGACCGCGGTGGTGATGTCGCTGGCGGTACCGCGAAAGCCGGCGCTCTCGGGCAGCGGCCGGGCGGTGATCTCGCAGACCCGGGCGTGACCCTGGCGGTCGCGATAGTGGCAGCGCAGCACCTGACGCTCGTCGCGCTGGTGAACGTTGTCCTGGAGCCAGGCGGCCAGGCGGGTGGTCTTGCTGCTGAACAGCTCCGCCAGCGGCCGGCCGAGCCAACTGCCGGGCGCATGGCCGGTGATGCGGGCGAAGCGTTCGGACAGATAGGTGATACGGCCTGCGGCGTCGCTTTCCCAGAGCCAGTCGGAGGCGGCCTCGGCGAGTTCGCGAAAGCGCTTTTCGCTACGGCTCAACTCGGCCTGGCTGGCGACCAGGGCATCGAATTGCTGGTCGAGCTGGCGGGCCGAATTCAGCGCATGGCGGATCAGCAGGGCCAGCACCAGCCCGAGCAGCAGCACCCCGGCCAGGAAGACCGGCAGGGTGCGATGCAGGAGCTGGGCGCCGGGTTGCGGCGGTTGCCAATTGAGCAGCAGCGGTGAATCCAGCAAGCGCAGCGTTTCGTGATCGACCAGGGGCGCCCGCGACGCCTCGAGTCGCGGCAGACCGTAGGTATCGCTGAGATGGGCCAGGGTGTCCGTATCGAGCACGTTGACGAACAGCATCACCGAGGGCGCGCCGGGACCCGGGGCCACGCTGTAGCTCGCGCCGGGCGTGATGGTGGCCGCGGCGACCAGTGCCGGGACGCCGCCCACGCTCAGCACCCGTACCAGGCTCTCGGTCTCGCCAGGGCGCTGGCGGGTGGCCGCCAGCAGGCCGGCCAGATCGCCTTCGAGCCATTGTGCCGCCGCGCGCTGCGTAGGCCGGCCATCGATCACCGCGTAGACGGTACGATCCTGCGGATCCAGCACGAAGACCCCGTTGTAGCCATAGAGCTCGTAGGGGATGTCGCCGACGTTGCGTTCGTCGTTGGCCCAGAAGAGATCGACCGCCAGGTGCAGGTGCTTGTAGGCCTCGCCCCACTTGGCGTAGTTGATGATGTTGTGGCCGATCTCGTTTTCCACCTGCACCAGGGTGCGCTCGATATAGGTGCGGGCGCGTTGCTGGACGTCGGCGTCCTGGCTGGTGGCGGTCCTGATCAGCAGGTAGCAGCCGAGGCCGAGCAGGATCGGCAGGCGCAGATGACCGGAAAAAGGCGCAGCAGCAGGTTGTGGCTGCGGCGGGTGGCGATGGGCGTGGACGGCATGGTGAACCTAGACGGTGCTGGACGACGGTCAGGATTCCCGCGAGGTGGCCAAGGACGGCGCGAGGGGTGCTGGCCTGCGGCCATTATCTGCCACTCTCACCCAGCCGTCTGCTCGCGGCCTGACCAGGGGCAGCGCTGAGCTGGCCGGACGGTCGGCCGTTCAAGGCCGCGGTGGATAGCTGACCAGCAGCTCGTTGATCAGGCGGCTGAAGGCGGCGCTGCGTTGGCTGGGCGTGGCGTTCTGGTCGTCCAGCAGGCGCTCTTCGCTGGCGCGCCAGACCAGCTTGCCGTCACGGCCATCGAGCATGTCGAGCTGGACCGTCATCACCGGGTAGGTGACGGTCTGGGTGCGCACATAGCTCGGTCCCCAGGGACCGGGACCCCAGGCGGAACCCCAGGGACCGCCCCAGCCCGGACCCCAGTAGGGATCGGCATAGCTGTAGCTCTGCTGGCGCTGGTCGAGGATCACATAGAGCTTGATCTTCAGATCCGGGCGCGTGCCGGCCATCGCGGGACGCAGTCCGCGCTGGTCGAGGCCGCTGCTGACCGAATCGCGCAGGCGCTGCTCGGTGAGATCGCTGCGCACCCGTGGATCGTTGGGGCGGTACTCGACGGCCGGGTCCGCCCAGCCCCAGCTGCGATAGGCGGCGAAGTCGCGGCTGGCATCATAGTCCAGATTGCGCGGGCCACGTTCGGCGCAGGCTGCCAGCAAGAGGACCGCAAGCAGCAGGAGACAACGTTTCATGGGCAATCCTCCGAGGTGAGCGCGCTAGTCTGCTTGGACTGGCTTAAGGGCCACTTATCCCTTCAACTCGGCGGATAGTTGGCCAGCAGGCGGCGGGTGGTCTCGCGCAGGGTGCGCGCGCGTTCGCCGCTGGTGCCGCCGCTGGCCTGCTCGGCGGCCGAGTGCCAGAGCACGCGGCCGGTGGCGGGATCGAGCAATTCCACCTCCAGCACGTCGACCAGGAAGGTCCGGGTGCGGGTCCGCGCCTGGCCGACCGTGGCGCCATAGCCGGGGCCGTAGCCATAGGGCCCGTAGCCGCCGTAGCCGTAGCTGGTGTCGTAGTAGTCGGTGTATTGCTCGCTGCGCTGCTGCTGGGTCAGGCGGGCGCGTACCTGCAGATCGGCGCGGGCACCGCCGATGGCCGGTCGCAGGCCACGCTGGTCGAGGCCATCGGCCACCGCCTGCTGCACGGTCTGGCCATCCAGGCCGCCGCTGACCACCGCGGCGCCCAGAGCCCAGCTCCAGGTGCGATAGCGACTCCAGTCACGCGGTGCCTGCGGATAGGCCGCCGGATCCTGCTGCGGCAGCACCGGGAGCGACGCCTCGGGCAGGCTGCTGGCGACATAGGGATTGGGCGTCTGGCAACCGGCCAGGGCGAGCAGCGCGAGCGACAGGCAGAGCAGGGGGCGACGCATGACCGGTTCCTCGAAGGAATGCTGGCCAGAGCATACCGCGCCCGGGGTCATCCTGCCTTAGCTTGGCAGAGCCAATGCAGATAGCGCCCCAGGCCCGCGAAAGCCGGGTGCCGCCGGTGGGCCAGTTCCATGGCCACCAGCTCCTCGCCGTCGGCACGGGTCTGGAATTCCGGCGGCATGTAGTCGTGAAAGACCCGGACGCCACTGCGCGCCCGAACCTGCCAGTCCGCCGCCAGCCAGGCCTCGACCTCGCGCGGCTCGAGGGGCCGTTGCGGCGTCAGGCCGCGTTGGCCCGCGCCGGCGTAGTCACCCTGCCGGAGTTTGCGAAAATGCCCCTTGAGCAGGTTGCGATAGATCAGGGCGTCGCGATTGTAGAAGGCCAGCGACAGCCAGCCGTCCGGGGCCAGGCAGCGCTGCAGCGTCGGCAGGATCGCCGGGGGCGTCTCCAGCCATTCCAGCACGGCGTGGCACAGCACCAGGTCGAAGGGCTCGGCGAAGGCGGGTAACTCCTGCCAGGGCAGCGCCAGCCAGGCGGCGTCGAGTCCGGCGGCGGCGAAGGCCTCCTGGGCCCCGGCCAGCATGGGCGCCGAAGGCTCGGCCAGGGTCACGGCATGGCCCTGCTGCGCCAGCCAGAGACTCATGTGGCCGAGCCCGGCGCCGATGTCCAGCACCCGCAGCGGGCGTTGCGGCAGCACTTCGGCCAGATCCGCCTGCAGCACCGCCAGGCGGATGGCGCCCTTGGTGCCGCCATAGATGTTGGCGGCGAAACGGGTGGCGCGGTCGTCGAAGAAGGTATCGCTCACGGCAGGAAGCGCCTCTCGTTGTCGGCCAGCTTGGCCAGCACCGCCTGCTCCACGTCAAGCTCCAGCTCGCTGCCCAGTTGCAGCAGATAGAGCAGCACGTCGGCGATTTCCTGGCCGGCGTGTTCGCGCTCGGCGGCGCTCAAGGTGCGGGCTTCGGCATCGCTCTTCCACTGGAAGATCTCCACCAGCTCGGCCATCTCGACGCTGGCGGCCATCACCAGGTTCTTGGGATTGTGATAGCGGCGCCAGGCGTTGGCATCGCGGATCGCGTGCAGGCGGGTGAGCAGGGCAGGGAAGTCCATGGGTGTCCGGGGGTCGACAAAACGCCATTCTCCCATGGCGAGACGGCTGGCGTCCGCCGGCCTGCGCGACAGCCTGGCGCCGCTGTTCTACCCTGGGGCCCATCACCGACACCCTGGTTGCTGGAGCCCCGATGAAATCTTGCCTGTCCGGACTGGGCTTGGCCCTGCTGTTGACCACCGGCGTCGCCCATGCCGAAAAGCTGCTCTTGGAGGGCACCCTGGGCCAGGCCCGGGTGGTGGTGGAGGTCGATTCCACCGCCAACGACGAAGCCTATGGCCGCTACTTCTACGACCGCTATCGCCGCGACCTGCGCCTGAGCGGTCCGGCGCAATCGGGAGACCGGCTCAAGCTGGAGGAGGGTGCGCCCTGGCAGGACGGTCCCAAAGCCAGCTGGTCGCTGACGCGCGGCAAGGACGGTTCCTGGACCGGCACCTGGAGCGGTGCCGGCAAGACCCTGCCGCTCGCCCTGGCGCCGCTGCAACCGGGGCAGTCCGCGGCAGCGGATCGCTATCGGCAGAAATTGCGCCAGGACGATCCCTACGAGTATCGCCGCCTGCAGGGACTCAGGCTGGAACAGGGCGAGCGCCAGACCTTCATGGGTCGTGGGTTGCGCTGGTGGCGCGAGCCGGTCTCGGGCATGCGGCTGTTCACCGTGGAGGGCGCCAGCGAGGCGGCCAATGCCGTGCTGCGCGAACGCCTCTGGGCGGAGGTCGATGCCCATCTGAGCTGCATCGGCGCTGACGGCGAGCACAGCCTGCAGGTGACCCCGCAGCTGCTCAGCGAGCGGGTGCTCAGCGTCAATCTGTTCAGCCAGTACAGCTGCAGCGGCGCGGCTCACCCGGATTTTGGCAGCGCGCCCCTGACCCTGGATCTGCAGACCGGCGAGGAGCTGGCGCTGGAGGATTTCCTCTGGTTGGGCCACGGCCAGCCGATTCGTCCGCAGCCGGAGGATCGCTATTCCCAGGCGCTGGCGGACTATCGGCAACAGACCCTGGCGCCCTGGGTGATCCGGCTGTTCACCCGCCTGTATCCGCAACTGATGCAGGCGCCCGCCGACGGCGACGGCTGCGACTATCGCAGCGCCGATGTCTGGCAATTCGCGCCCTGGTACCTGACGCCCAGGGGCCTCTATCTCGGCCCGACCTTCTTCCCCGCCGCCCGCAACTGCGATGAACCCGGCGGCACCCTGGTGCCCTACGCCGAAGTCCGCAAGCATCCGGGGCCGTTGGTGGGCTTGCTGCCGCGCTAGGGCACCTGCGGTGTCGGGTAATGTTGGGCTTCGACGATGAAGGCGTCTCAATCCAACCTGCGCGGTGGTCGACAAAGCAGCAGTAGGTTGGCGCTGAGCGCAGCGAAGCCCAACGAAGCTCGCGTTGGGCTTCGACCATAGAGCTGTCTCGGTCCAGCCTATAAAAGCGGTCGTAGCGCGGAGAACTGCATGGCGGTTTCCACCGGGAAGGAAGGTCCCGCGTGGGTAAGGCTGCGCCGTTACCCACCCTACGGTCGCCGTCAGCCCCTAGCGTGGAAAACCGCAAAGTGTCTTCCACTGGCAATGAGGTATTTGCGGCGGAGAGCCGCCCTTCATCCACCTCTACTCGTCGGCGATCAACCGCTTGCCCAGGGTGACGACCTCCGCCTCGACATAGCCCAGGGCCGCATAGAAGCCGAGGATCGTCGCATTGTCCCGCCGTACCATCAGCTGCAACTTGGGGCAGCCGCGTTCGGTCAGCAGTTGTTCGGCGGTAGCCACCAGTCGCCGGGCATGGCCGCGGCGCTGATGCTCCGGGGCCACCGCCAGGTAGTAGAGCCAGCCGCGATGGCCATCGGTGCCGACCATGGCGCTGGCCATGAGGGTGCCGGCCACTTCGCCCACCAGGAACAACTCGGGTTGTTCGGCGAGCTTGCGCTGGATGTCGCGGTAGGGATCGTTCCAGGGGCGAGTCAGCCCGCAGGCCTGCCAGAGGCTGACCACGGCCTCGGTATCGGCGGGCTGGAAGGGGCGGATGTGCATGGGGCTGGATCTCCATCGCGGCCATGGCGGTGCGCCGTAGCGACCGCTCCTACAGGTTACGGTACACCCTGTAGGAGCGGTCCATGGCCGCGATCAGCTTTTCCAGCTAGATAAAGTTCTCCGCATAGTGGCAGGCCACCTGGCGGGCTTCCACGTTGCGCAACGCCGGGACCTCGGTCTTGCACTTCTCCGTCGCATAGGGGCAACGGCGGTGGAAGACGCAACCGGGTGGCGGATCCAGCGGGTTGGGCAATTCGCCCTGGATGCGGATGCGCGGCTTGCTCGGGTCCGGGTGCAGACTCGGGGTGGCTGACAGCAGCATCTGGGTATAGGGATGCAGGGGCCGCTGGAACAGCAGGTCGCGACTGGTCTTTTCGACGATGCAGCCGAGGTACATCACCATCACTTCATCGGCGATGTGGCGCACCACCGAGAGGTTGTGGGAGATGAACACATAGGCGGTCCGGTACTGCTGCTGCAGATCCATGAACAGGTTGAGCACCTGCGCCTGGATGGACACGTCCAGCGCCGAGGTCGGTTCGTCCGCCACCAGCACCTTGGGCTGCAGCATCATGGCGCGGGCCACGGCGATGCGCTGGCGCTGGCCACCGGAGAACATGTGCGGATAGCGCTGGTAGTGCTCGGGCCGCAGACCCACCTGCTGCATCATCGCCTGCACCTTCTCGCGCCTTTCGGTGCGGGAGAGGCTGGTGTTGATCTGCAGCGGCTCGGCCAGCTGGTCGCCGATCTTGCGCCGTGGATTGAGCGAGGCATAGGGATTCTGGAACACCATCTGCACTTCGCGGCGCAGTTCCTTGCGCCGGGCGGTGTCGGCCGTGGCCACGTCCTGGCCGCCGATGACCAGGCTGCCGGCGGTGGGCTGCTCGATCAGGGTCAGGGCGCGGGCCAGGGTCGACTTGCCACAACCCGACTCACCCACCACGGCCAGGGTGCGCCCGGCCTGCAGGTCGAAGGAGACGCCGTTGAGCGCCTTGACCGTGGCGTTGTCCTTGAACAGGCCGCGGGAGATTTGATAGTGCTGGGTCAGGCCCTTGGCTTCGAGCACGAGGTGCTCGGGCGCCTGCTCCGGGGGAGTGGAGCGGGCGAGGACGGTGGCTTCAGACGGCGCCATGGCGATCCTCCGGCAACTGGCTGGGACGTTGATGTTCGGGCAGCACCGTAGGCGCCTCGCCCGGGGCGACGTTGCGCGGGAAGAAGCAGCGCACCGCACCACGGTCGTAGGGCTCCAGCGCCGGGCGCTCCTGGCAGCGCGGCTGCACATAGGGGCAGCGCGGGCTCAGCAGGCAGCCGGCGGGACGGTCGTAGCGACCGGGCACGATGCCGGGCAGGGTGTGCAGGCGGTCCGTCTGGCTATGCTCGGGAATGGCCGCCAGCAGGGCTTCGGTGTAGGGGTGCGCGGGGGCGTCGAACAGGGTCGGTACCACGCCTTTCTCCACCGCCTGGCCGGCATACATCACCACCACGCGCTGGGCGGTCTCGGCCACCACGGCGAGGTCGTGGGTGATGAGGATCAGCCCCATGCCCTCGTCGCGCTGCAGATTGACCAGCAGTTCCATGATCTGCGCCTGGATGGTCACGTCCAGCGCGGTGGTGGGTTCGTCGGCGATCAGCAGGCGCGGTTCGGCGGCGATGGCCATAGCGATGGCGACGCGCTGGCTCATGCCCCCGGACAGCTGGTGCGGATAGGCGCCGAGGCGACTGGCCGCGGCCGGAATCTCGACCTTTTCCAGCAATTCCAGGGCGCGCTGGCGAGCGGCGCGACCCTTGAGGCCCAGGTGCTGACGGATCACCTCTTCCAGCTGGAAGCCCACGGTGTAGCTGGGGTTGAGCGCCGTCATCGGGTCCTGGAAGACCATCGACAGCTCCTTGCCGATCAGGTGCCGCCGGCGGCGACCCTTGAGGCTGAGCAGGTCCTGGCCGTCGAAGGCCAGGCGGTCGGCGGTGATGCGGCCGGGGTGATCGACCAGGCCCATCACGGCCATCATGGTCACCGACTTGCCGGAGCCGGATTCACCGACGATGGCGACGATTTCGCCCTGATCCACCGTGAGATCGAGGCCTTCCACCACCGGCGGGGCGTCGGTGCCGCCGAAGCGCACCGAGAGGTTCTGGATTTCGAGGAGGCTCATGACTGCACCTTCAGACGCGGATCGAGGGCATCGCGCAGGCCGTCGCCCATCAGGTTGATGGCCAGCACGGTGAAGAGGATGGCGAGACCCGGCAGGGTCACCACCCACCAGGCGCGCTCGATGTAGTCGCGGGCCGAGGCCAGCATGGTGCCCCACTCGGGGGTGGGCGGCTGTACGCCGAGGCCGAGGAAGCCCAGGGCGGCGGCATCGAGGATCGCCGAGGAAAAGCTCAGGGTGGCCTGGACGATCAGCGGCGCCATGCAGTTGGGCAGCACGCTGACGAACATCAGCCGCAGGGTACCGGCGCCGGCCAGCCGCGAGGCGGTGACGTAGTCGCGGTGCAGTTCGCCCATCACCGCGGCGCGGGTCAGGCGGACATAGGAGGGCAGCGAGACGATGGCGATGGCCACCACGGTGTTGATCAGGCCTGGGCCGAGAATGGCGACGATGGCCACGGCCAGCAGCAGCGAGGGCAGCGCCAGCATGATGTCCATCAGGCGCATGATCACCGGACCGGCGCGGTTGGGCGAGAAGCCGGCGACCAGCCCGAGCAGGATGCCGGGGATCAGCGAGAAGACCACCGAGGCCAGGCCGATCAGCAGCGACAGCCGGGCGCCATGGATCAGCCGGCTGAGCAGGTCACGCCCCAGCTCGTCGGTGCCCAGGGGGAACTGGCTGTTGCCCCCGTCCAGCCACAGCGGCGGGGTGAGCATGAAGTCGCGGAACTGCTCGCTGGGCGTATGGGGTGCGACCCAGGGCGCGAAGAGCGCGCAGAACACCACGATGACCATGAAGATCAGCCCGCCGAGGGCGCCCTTGTTGCGGGCGAAGGCGTGCCAGAACTCCTTGAAGGGAGAGGGATAGAGGGCGCTCGGGTCTTGAGCGGCCGGGGTGTTTACCGTTGTCATAGGCTCTGTCCGTATGGGCGCATCAACGCTGGTGGCGGATGCGCGGATTGACCAGGCCGTAGAGGATGTCCACGACGAAATTGACCAGGATGACCAGGGTGGCGATCAGCAGGATGCCGTTCTGCACCACCGGATAGTCCCGGGCGCCGATGGCCTCGATCAGCCACTTGCCGATGCCGGGCCAGGAAAAGATGGTCTCGGTGAGCACCGCGCCGGAGAGCAGGCTGCCGACCTGCAGGCCGAGCACCGTCAGCACCGGGATCAGGGCGTTGCGCAGGGCGTGGACGAAGACCACCCGCCCCGGCGACAGGCCCTTGGCGCGGGCGGTGCGCACATAGTCCTCACGCAACACTTCGAGCATGGCCGAGCGGGTCATGCGGGCGATCACCGCCAGGGGAATGGTGCCCACCACGATGGCCGGCAGGATCAGGTGCTTGAGGGCATCGACGAAGGCGCCGGGCTCGTCGGAGAGCAGGGTGTCGATGAGCATGAAGCCGGTGCGTGGCGGGATGTCGTAGAGCAGGTCCAGGCGACCGGAAACCGGGGTCCAGCCGAGCTGCACGGAGAACAGCATGATCAGCAGCAGGCCCCACCAGAAGATCGGCATCGAATAGCCGGTCAGGGCCACGCCCATCACCCCGTGGTCCACCGTGGTGCCGCGCCTGAGGGCGGCGATGATGCCGGCCAGCACACCGAAGACCGTGGCGAACAGCATGGCCGCCACCGAGAGTTCCAGGGTGGCCGGGAACAGGGTCAGGAATTCGTCCCAGACCCCGACACGACTGCGCAGGGATTCGCCGAGGTTGCCCTGGGCAAGGTTGCCGATGTAGTCGAAATACTGCTGGTACAGGGGCTTGTCGAGGCCCAGGCGGTGCATGGCTTCGGCGTGCATCTGCGGATCGACGCGGCGTTCGCCCATCATGACCTCCACCGGATCGCCGGGGATGAGGCGGATCAGGGCGAAGGTCAGCAGGGTGACGCCAAAGAACGTCGGTATCAGCAGCCCGAAGCGACGGGCGATGAAGGCGAGCATCGGAGGGGGTATCTCCTCTTGAGGCTGATCAAGACGGCGCGAGTACATGCCCGGCCGCGTTTTTAAGTGAGAGCCCGCGCAAAAGCTAATGAGCTTTTGATCTGACTCTCAGACCTTGTGGGTCCGGATTCATCCCTGAAGAGACCATCCTGGTCCGCAACGAACGACACCTGCGGACAGCAGGCTCGTTCGGTCCTACGAATAGGTTCGAAGAGCGCTCTGGGCCAAGGCTCCAAACCCGGCAGACTACCACGTTGCCACGGGCGTCGATATCCTCGACACGGCCCGGGCTTCGCCGGTGTTCGCGACGCGATCCCGGCCAGATGCCGGACACTGCGTGGAAGCCGCCGGGGCCTGCCATGACAGCAGGTTGAACGGCAGGGTGGAGACCAGGCGCAATTCCTTGACGTTGCCGTCGACCTGGTTCTGGCTGGCGCGGTGATCGGTCAGCAGCAGGCGGAAGCGACTGTCCTTGAGCGCGCCCTGCTGCACCTTGTAGGTGGTGACCAGGCCGATCTCATGGTGCTTCTCGCCATCCTGCTGCAGGACCTCGGCATAGTTGGCGTACTTGCCGGCGCCGGCATCGTAGTGGGTGCCGTCGATGTCCCAGCCCTTGGCGTACCAGACGCCGGTGCTCAGGCCGGGCACGCCGAAGTAGCTCCAGTCGGTCTCGTAGCGGATCTGCAGCGACTTCTCGTTGGGGCCGTTGTAGTCCGAGACCAGGGAGTTGGCCAGGTAGATGGCCGCGGTCTCGTGGGCGTAGTCGAAGTACTCGTTGCCGTCGATCTGCTGGTAGGCCAGGGTCAGGCTGTGGGCCTGGTGGCTGCCGGTGAACGCCAGGCTCCAGGCGGTGTTGTCGATGTCGCCGGCCTTGGCGCTGCCGGCGTCGACGGTGCGATAGGCGTTGGCCACCGCCTTCCAGGCGAAGGTATCGAGCGAACCGCCGGCCTGGGTGATGCTCAGGAAGTACTGATTCCAGACGTCCTCGAAGTTGGCGCCATAGACGCTGACTTCCCAGCCCTGGGGCAGCTTGTAGTTGCCGCCGAGAAAGCTCAGGCGGTCGGCGGTGACCTCGCGGGTACCGTACTCGGTGGTCCACTTCTCGTCGCCGGCACCGGTCCGCGGACTGACGCGGGTGAAGCTGCCACCCTGCAGCGAGAGGTTGTCCCATTCATCGCTGGTCAGGGCGAAACCGTCGAAACCGGAGGGGAAGGGCCGGTTGTCGTTGTAGCTGATCACCGGGGTGTCGAGCATGAACCGGCCGAGCTTGAGCTCGGTGTTGGAGACGCGGAAGCGCGCATCGGCGATGCCCAGCTTGGACCACTCGGCATGGCCCTCGCCCTCGGCGTTGGCCAGGGTGCGGTTGCCGCCGCCACCGATCTGACCCTTGCCCCGCTCCAGGTTGGTGGCCTGATAGCCGGCCACGTCGATGCCGAAGCCCACCGGGCCCTGGGTGTAGCCGGAGCTGTACTTGAGCGCCGTGGCCTGGACCCAGGTATTGCGCGAGTGGGTGCGCACCCGGGTGCCGTTCTTGCTGTAGCTGAAGATCGGATCGGAGCTGGTCTCGCGGGCAAAGAAGTTGCGCGTGGTCAGGGTCAGGCTGTCATCGGCGAAAAAGCCCTGGGCGCCTGCCTGGCCCTTCACCGGCTTCTGCACGTTGGGCAGGGTCTGGACCTCGTTGGCGTAGCTGGGATCTTCCGGCGCCGGGGACTGGGCGTGGGCGGTCAGGGCCAGGGTGAGCAGGGAGAGGGCGAGGCATCCCCGGTGGACGTTGGTCATCAGATGTGCTCCAAAGCGGTCGTTTTTTCTGTTATCTGGGCGTTTTCCGCCACGGCCGATCCCGTCGCGCCGAAACACGGCGCGAGGCGGGAAAGGTCGAGGGGACGGGCCGCCCGGGCCCGGTCGCTTACGGCATCAGTTGCCGATCAGTCGAGGGTCACCGTGGAGAAGTCGTAGACCCCCAGCGGACTCTGCACATAGCCCTTCACCTTGGGTTGCAGGACATCGGTGAACAGCGGGTACGCCAGCGGAATCCAGGGCATCTGCTGGTGGAAGATCTGCTGGGCCTGCTCGTAGAGCGCGGTACGCTGGGCCGGGTCGTTGATGCGCTTGGCCTTTTCGATGGCCTCGTTGAACGCCTTGTCGCACCAGAACGAGCGGTTCTCGCCGCCCTGTACCGCGGCGCAGCTCAGGTTGGTGGTGAGGAAGTTGTCCGGATCCCCGTTGTCACCGGTCCAGCTCATCATCATCAGGTCGTGCTCGCCGGCCTTGGTGCGCTTGACGAACTCGCCCCACTCGAACTGGGTGATCTCGGCCTTGATGCCGATCTTGGCCAGGTCGCCCTGGATCAGCTGGGCCACCAGGGCCGGACTGCCGCCCGGGCCGGTACCGGTGCTGATGTAGTACTTGAGGGTGAAGCCATCGGCGTAGCCGGCTTCCTTGAGCAGCGCCTTGGCCTTCTCCACGTCATGGGGCCAGGGTTTGATGTCCTTGGCGTAGCCCAGCAGCGAAGAGGGATAGGGATTGATCGCCGCCTTGGCGCCGCCTTCGCCGAACACCGTCTTCAGGTAGTTCTGCTGATCGAAGGCCATGGCGATGGCCTGGCGTACGCGCACGTCGCTCAGCGCCTTGTTCCTGGTGTTCAACGCCAGGTAGGAGGTGGTCTGGCTTTCCACCTGGGCCAGCTTGAGGCTCTTGTCCTGCTTGAGCATCGGCACGTCCTGCGGTTTCACCGTCAGGCCGATCTGGCACTCGTTGTTGCGTACCCGCTGGATGCGCACATTGGGGTCCAGGGTCACCGCCAGCACCAGGCCATCCATCTGCGGCTTCTTGCCGAAGTAGTCCGGATTGACCTTGTAGCGGGTGTTGGAATCCTTGGCATAACGCTGGAAGACGAAGGGACCGGTGCCGATGGGCTTCTGGTTGATGTCGTCGGTCTTCTTGCTGGCCAGCAGGCTGTCGGCGTATTCCTTGGACAGGATCGAACCGAAGGCCATGGCCAGGTCGGCGAGGAAGGGCGCCTCGGGCTGGTTGAGGGTGAAGCGCACGTGGCTGTCGTCCACCTTGTCGATGGACTTGATCAGGGTGCCCATCTCCATGGCCGCCGCATAGGGATAGCCGCTGGGGGAGAGGTTGTACCAGGGATTATTCTTGTCGAGCATGCGCTCGAAGCTGAACACCACGTCGTCGGCGTTGAAATCACGCGTCGGCTTGAAGTAGTCGGTGGTGTGGAATTTCACCCCCTGGCGCAGGGCGAAGGTGTACTGCAGACCATCGGGGGAGACCTCCCAGCTTTCGGCCAGGCCCGGCTCCAGCTCGGCGGTGCCCTGCTTGAATTCCACCAGGCGGTTGTACAGCGGGGTGGCCGAGGCGTTGAAGGTATAGCCGGAGGTGTAGCGACCCGGATCGAAGCCTTCCGGATTGGCCTCGGTGCAGACCACCAGGGGGCGTGCCAGGGCGGCATTGGCCGTCAGGCAGAGGAGGGCGGCGAGGGACAGCGAGAATAGCGGTTTGGACACGGAAGGCTCCTCGTGAAGGCCCGCAGGGCGGACCGGACAGGGTCAGCGGTCGAGGCTTACACCATAGAAACCGGTGACGCCGAAGGGGTTGATCTTGAAGCCCTGCACTTCTTTGCGCATGGGCTGGGACACCACCGAGTGGGCCATGGGGCTCACCGGCATCTGCTGGCGAATGAGCTGTTGCGCCTGCTCGTAGAGCCGGGTGCGTTCGGCGCGATCGTTGCTGGTCTTGGCCTTCTGGATGAGGGCGTCGTAGTCCTTGTCGCACCAGCGCGCATAGTTGCTGCCGCCGATGGCGCTGCAGCCATAGAGCACGCCCAGCCAGTTGTCCGGATCGCCGTTGTCGCCGGTCCAGCCATAGGTCAGCACATCGTGTTCGCCCGCCTTGGCGCGCTTGATGTATTCGCCCCATTCGTAGCTGACGATCTTGGCCTTGATGCCGACCTTGGCCCAGTCCTGCTGGATCATCTGCGCCGACTGGCGGGCGTTGGGATTGGAGGCGCGCTGCACCGTCATGGCCCAGAGCGCGATCTCGGTGCCGTCCTTGATCCCCGCCTGCTTGAGCAGGGCCTTGGCCTTTTCCGGATCGTAGGGCGCGCCCTTGATATTTTTGTCGTAGGACCACTGATTCGGCGGGATCACGTTCTGCGCGACCTGGCCGGCGCCCTGGAACACGGTGTCGACGATGGCCTGCTTGTTGATGGCCATGTCCAGGGCACGCCGCACCTCGGGCTTGTCCAGCGGTGGGTGCTGGACGTTGTAGGCGAGAAAGCCGACGTTGAAGCCCGGCTGCTGCAGGACCTTGAGGTTGGCATCCTGCTTCATCTCCACCAGATCCGCCGGACGCGCATAACCACTCACCTGGCACTCGTTGGCCTTGAGCTTCTGCAGGCGGGTGGCGGCGTCGGGGGTGATGGCGAAGATCAGGTTGTCGAGCTTGACGTCCTCGGGCTTCCAGTAGTCCGGATTGCCCTTGAAGCGGATCACCGCATCCTTCTGGTAGCGGCTGAAGACAAAGGGGCCGGTGCCGATGGGCTGCTGGTTGAGCAGTTCGGGCTTACCCTCCTTGAGCAACTGCGCGGCGTACTCCGCCGACTGGATGGAGGCGAAGCTCATGGCCAGGTCGGCGGCGAAGGCGGCATCGACCTGGTTCAGGGTGAAGACCACGGTGTGGTCGTCGACCTTGGCCACCTTGGCGATGTTCTGGTCCAGCCCCATGTCGGTGAAGTAGGGAAATTCCGTGGGGTAGGCCTTACGGAACGGCTGCTCCTTGTCGAGCATGCGCTGGAAGGTGAAGACCACGTCGTCGGCAGTGAAGTCGCGGGTGGGCTTGAAGTAGTCGGTGGTATGGAATTTCACGCCCTGGCGCAGGTGGAAGGTATAGGTCCTGCCATCCGCGCTCACGTCCCATTGGGTCGCCAGGCCCGGCTCCAGGGTGGTACCGCCACGCTGGAACTGCACCAGGCGGTTGAAGACGGTTTCCGCGGAGGCATCGAATTCGGTGCCCGAGGTGTATTGCGCCGGATCGAAACCGGCCGGGCTGGCTTCCGAGCAATAGACGAGATTGCTCGCCGCCTGGGCGAGCGGAGCACAGGCGAGCAGGCTCGCCGCCAGCAACGAGTAGGCGTAGGGAAGGCGCATGGGTTTCACTCCATCAGTCAAATGAACGGCCAGGGCCGGGAGTCTGGCTCCCGGCCCTGGCCAACAGGCTTCACTTGCTGACGCTGACGCCGTAGAACTCGTTCAACCCGAAGGGGCTGATCTTGTAGTCCTGGACTTCCTTGCGCATCGGCATGTAGACCGTGGAATGCGCGATGGGCGTCATGGGCACCTGCTGCTTGAGCACCTGCTGGGCCTGTTCGTAGAGCTTGGTGCGCTCGCCCTGGTCGGTCACGCGCTTGGCCTTGACCACCAGATCGTCGAACGGCTTGTAGCACCAGCGGGAATAGTTGTTGCCGCCGATGGCGTTGCAGCCGAAGAGGGTCGCCAGCCAGTTGTCCGGGTCACCGTTGTCGCCGCTCCAGCCGATCAGCATGATGTCGTGCTCGCCGGCCTTGGCGCGCTTGTTGTACTCGCCCCATTCGTAGCTGACGATCTTGGTCTTGACGCCGATCTTGGCCCAGTCCTGTTGCAGGATTTCCGCCATCAGACGGGCGTTGGGGTTATAGGGGCGCTGCACCGGCATGGCCCAGAGGGTGAATTCGGTGCCTTCCTTGAAGCCGGCTTCCTTGAGCAGGGCCTTGGCCTTTTCCGGATCGTAGGGCGCGTCCTTGATGGATTTGTCGTAGGACCACTGGGTCGGCGGCATGGCATTGACCGCCACCTGGCCGGCACCCTGGTAGACGGCGTTGATGATGGCCTGCTTGTTGACGGCCATGTCCAGTGCCTGACGTACCTTCAGGTTGCCCAGGTCGCCGTGCTGGGTGTTGTAGGAGATGTAGCCCAGGTTGAAGCCCGGCTGCGAGGGCAGCTTGAGATTCGGGTCCTTCTTCAGGCCGTCCAGGTCCGCCGGGCGCGGATAGACGGTGATCTGGCACTCGCCGGCCTTGAGCTTCTGCATCCGTACCGAGGGATCGGTGTTGATGGAGAAGATCAGGTTGTCCACCTTGGGCCCATCGACCTTGTCCCAGTAGTCCGGGTTGGCCTTGTAGCGGATCACCGCATCCTTCTGGTAGCGGCTGAAGACGAAGGGACCGGTGCCGATCGGCTTCTGGTTGATCTCGGCAGCCTTGCCGGCCTTGAGCAGCTTGTCGGCGTATTCGGCCGATTGGATCGACGGGAAGGGCATCGCCAGGTTCTGCAGGAAGGCGGCGTCCACTTCGTTGAGGGTCATGCGCACCGTGTAGTCGTCGACCTTTTCCACCTTGGCGATGTTCTGGTCGAGGCCCATGTCGGTGAAGTAGGGGAATTCGGTGGGGTAGGCCTTACGGAACGGATTGTCCTTGTCCAGCATGCGCTGGAAGGTGAAGAGGACGTCATCGGCATCGAAGTCGCGGGTCGGCTTGAAGTAGTCCGTGGTGTGGAATTTCACGCCCTTGCGCAGATGGAAGGTGTACACCTTGCCGTCTTCGCTGATGTCCCAGCTCTCCGCCAGACCCGGCTTGACCTGGGTACCGCCGCGCTCGAACTGGGTCAGCTTGTTGAAGATGGTTTCCGCCGACGCATCGAAGTCGGTGCCCGTGGTGTATTGCGCCGGATCGAAACCGGCCGGGCTGCCTTCGGAGCAGAACACCAGGTTGGTTGCCTGGGCCAGGGGTGCGCCGGCCAGCAGACCGGAAGCGAAGAGGGCAGCGAGTACGTTCTTGTGCATGGAGACCTCATGTCGGGGACGGCGCAACACGATGTGGCGTTGCGAAACAGAATGCCGATGTCTTGTGGACAGATGAGCCCACATGCACAGCTTATGCCCATGTCCATAGCTCAGGCGAGCTATTGACCCTGAGCGACCCAAACAGGAAACAGATGTCGCAAAGATGTAAGACGAGGTATCTCAACGGGAAGGCGGTGCGCACCAAAAGTGCGCACCGAAACAGCGTTGTTACTTTTCTGCCCTAGATCAGGGCATCTGTACTTCGATGGTACCGCCCGCGGTCACTTCGAC
Organism: Pseudomonas sp. BAV 4579; assembly: GCF_009765395.1. Taxonomy (NCBI): domain Bacteria; kingdom Pseudomonadati; phylum Pseudomonadota; class Gammaproteobacteria; order Pseudomonadales; family Pseudomonadaceae; genus Pseudomonas; species Pseudomonas sp. BAV 4579. Next base: position 101,566 of record NZ_WHOV01000035.1, read on the forward strand.
GGTGGTGGTACCGGGGGCGACGTCCGGAGTCACGGCATCGCTGGCGGCCTTCATCGCCGACATGCGCAGCATCGGCAGCGGCTGGGGTACGCCACTGGTGCCCAGGTCCAGGTTGACGATGCGGTAGCCCGAGCCACCCAGGGCTTCGGTGGCCAGCTGGGCGCGCGCCTTGAAGGCGGCCACGGCGTCCTTGAACAGGGCATCCTCCTGCTGCTTGCGGGTGCCATCGGCAATGGTGAACTGCAGGTTGCCCATCTTCAGGTTGCCCAGCAACTCACCGGTCAGCTTGGACAGGGCCGCGAAGTCGGCGCTTTCCAGGCGCAGTTCGCCGCGCTCGCGCCAGGCGTTGATGGCGCGGCCCTGGTCTTCGTAGACCGGGTAGGTGTTGCGATTGCCCAGGGAGACGTCCACGCCGGCGACCTTGCGCGCCTGTTCCAGGGCGGCGTTGAGGGTCTTGGTGGTGTCGCTGGCCAGGGCCGCCGGATCCTGGCCCTGGCTTTCGGTGTAGAGCATGACCTGCATGCGGTCGCGCGGCACCTCACGACTGACCTCGGCCCTCAGGCTGATCTGGTTGTAGCGCGCTTCGTCGGCCTGGGCGCCGGTGGCGAGCAGGGTACTGAACAGGGCGGCGCCCAGCACGAGCGGACGTAGGGAAGGGGTCATGGTGTTCTCCTGGTTGGCAGTACGAAAGCGGTGTGACCGCGGACCCGGCGGATGGTGCGTCGCTTTGCCGCGTCGGCGGCTGCGGACGGATACCCATCGCTATAATGCCAAGTCTGCTCTGACCGGCAGGTCCCTCGGGACTGCCGTCTTGATCGTTTCTTGCGCCTGGAACCTCGCATGTTCTCCTTGCCCGTTCAATGGTTGTCCGCCAATCGCCAGAATCTCGGGCGCCTGGTCCTTATCCGCGTGCTGGTACTGGCCGCCCAGGCCGGCTCGGTGGGTATCGCCCGGCTGTCGGGCATCGTCCAGCTGCCCTGGACGGCCCTGGCCATCACCCTGGGCGTCTCGGCGGTGCTCTGCCTGTTCGCCGCCCTGCGGCTGACCCGCCCCTGGCCGGTCACCGAGCAGGAGTACGCCGCGCATCTGGGCTGCGACCTGGCCATCCACAGCGCCCTGCTGTATTTCGCCGGCGGTCCGACCAACCCCTTCGCCTCCTATTACCTGGTGCCCCTGACCATCGCCGCGGCCACGCTGCCCTGGCTCTATACCCTGGTGCTGGCGGCCCTGACCCTGGCGGTCTTCTCGCTGATGCTGCTGTCCTACGAGCCGCTGCATCTGCTGGTGGCCAATGACGGCGCGGTGCTCAGCTACGGCATGTGGCTGAGCTTCGCCCTGTCCGCCGCCGTCATCACCCTGTTCGTCGCGCGCATGGCCACCGCCCTGCGCGAACAGGAGAATCTGCAGGCCCAGCGCCGCGAACAGGCCATGCGCGATCAGCAACTGCTGGCCGTGGCCACCCAGGCCGCCGGTGCCGCCCACGAATTGAGCACGCCGCTGTCCACCATGAGCGTGCTGCTCAAGGAGCTGCAGCAGGAATACGGTAATCAGCCGACCCTGAGCGAAGATCTGGCGCTGTTGCAGGCTCAGGTCGGGCAGTGCAAGCAGACCCTGCAGCAACTGGTGCGCGCCGCCGAAGCGGACCGCCGCCAGACGGTGCAGGAGCAGACCGCCGTGGAGTGGCTGGAGGCGACCATGGATCGCTGGCACCTGATGCGACCGGAAGCCACCTACAGCTTCGATGTGGTCAGTCTGGGCACGCCGCCGCGCCTGACGCCGCCGGTCGAACTTACCCAGGCACTGCTGAATCTACTCAACAACGCCGCCGACGCCTGCCCGGAAAACCTGGCCATCCGTCTGCACTGGGACGCCCGCGAACTGTGCCTGTCGATTCGCGACCACGGCGCCGGAGTGCCCCTGGCCATCGCCGAGCAGCTCGGCAAGCCCTTCTTTACCACCAAGGGCAAGGGCTTCGGCCTGGGCCTGTTCCTCAGCCAGGCCAGCGTCACCCGCGCCGGCGGCACGGTGAAGCTCTACAATCACGAAGAAGGCGGCACCCTGACCGAATTGCGCCTGCCGCGGCACTACGCCCTGGCGTGAATGCCTGGAGAATACTATGACTGACGACCTCAACAGCGGTTTCGACGACCAGCCCCACATCCTGCTGGTCGACGACGATCCCACCTTTACCCGGGTGATGGCCCGCGCCATGGACCGCCGCGGTCTGCGCGTGTCCATCGCCGACAGCGCCGAGGAAGGCCTGCAACTGGCCAAGGAAGACCTGCCGGACTACGCCGTGCTCGACCTGAAGATGGAAGGCGACTCGGGGCTGGTGCTGCTGCCCCAGCTGCTGGAGCTGCATCCAGAGATGCGCGTGGTGATCCTCACCGGCTATTCCAGCATCGCCACCGCGGTTGAAGCCATCAAGCGCGGCGCCACCAACTACCTGTGCAAGCCGGCCGATGCCGACGACGTCCTGGCCGGCCTGCTCGCCCAGCACGCCGATCTGGATACCCTGGTGCCGGACAATCCCATGTCGGTGGACCGCCTGCAGTGGGAACACATCCAGCGGGTGCTGTCCGAGCACGAAGGCAACATCTCGGCGACCGCGCGCGCCCTGGGCATGCACCGCCGGACCCTGCAGCGCAAGCTGCAGAAGCGCCCGGTCCGCCGCTGAGAAGCTATTCAACGTCGGCTGCGCGTCGGCCAACTAGCGTTGAAAAACCTTCGGCAGGCTCATGTACCACTCGTAGACCCGAGCGCGGGTCCGATCCGCTTCCTCAGGTCTTTTTGCCTTGTTTGACTCTAGCTCGCGCGACCTTGAACGGGCTCTTTCTTCTCGCCATCGCCCACGACCTTCGTGGGCGACAAACTGTTACATTGTTTCAGTCAGAATTCGTTCAGGCTTTCCGGCATAGGCTGTGCAGGCGTCTCCTTGAGCAGTCCTTGAGAGTCCGAGCATGTCCGAATCCGCCGTACCCGTGCCCTCCGTCTATGGGGCTTCCCGTGGGCATTTCCTGGCCCGCGTCTGGGCCCTGATCACCCCCTACTGGCGCAGCGAAGAGAAAGGCAAGGCCTGGCTCCTGCTGTCCGTGGTCATCGCCCTGTCCCTGGCCGGGGTCGGCCTGTCGGTGGCCCTGAACACCTGGTACCGCTACTTCTACGATGCCCTGCAGAATCGTGATCTGGCCGCCTTCATCCGGCTGATGCTGTATTTCTGCGGACTGGCCGCCACCGCCATCCTGCTGGCCGTGTACCGCCTCTATCTGACCCAGGCGCTGACCATCAACTGGCGGCGCTGGCTGACCGAAAAGCACTTTGGCCTCTGGCTGTCGGATCGCAACTACTACCAGCTGGAACGCGAAGGCGGCGCCGACAACCCCGACCAGCGCCTCACCGAAGACATCCGCGACTTCGCCGACACCACCCTGAGCCTGGGGCTGGGCTTCATCCGTACCGTGGTCAGCCTGGTGTCCTTCAGCGTCATCCTGTTCGGCATCTCCGGCGACATCACCCTGTTCGGCATCACCATCCCGGCCTACATGTTCTGGGCGGCGCTGATCTACGCCACCGTCGGTACCTGGCTGACCCATCTGATCGGCCGGCGGCTGATCGGTCTGTACAACCAGCAGCAACGCTATGAGGCCGACCTGCGCTTCGGCCTGATCCGCGTTCGCGAGAAGGCCGAGAGCGTGGCGCTGTTCCGCGGCGAAGCCAACGAACATCGGCGCCTGCTGGATCGCTTCGGCTATGTCTGGGGCAACTACCATCTGGTGATGAACTACACCAAGCGGCTGACCTTCTTCACCGCCGGCTACAGCCAGATCGCCATCATCGCCGGCTTCGTGCTGGCGGCGCCGCGCTATTTCTCCGGCAAGATCCAGCTGGGCGACCTGATGCAGATCAACTCGGCCTTCGGCAACGTCCAGGAAAGTCTCAGCTGGTTCGTCGACGCCTATGTCAGCCTGGCCGGCTGGCGCGCGGTGTCCGACCGTCTGCTGACCTTCCGCGAGACCATGGCCGAATTCAGCCAGGAGACCGATATCCTGGTCCCCCATGCCAGTAGCAGCGACGTGATCCTGGAAGGGCTCTCCCTGGGTGCCGCCGGCCGCTTGCTGCTGCATCCCACCGATCTGCGTATCGCCCGTGGCGAACACCTGCTGATCGAAGGTGCCTCCGGCAGTGGCAAGAGCACCCTGTTGCGCGCCCTCGCCGGACTCTGGCGACAAGGGCAGGGCGGTATCGCCGTACCGCCGGGGCGCCAGCTGTTCCTGCCGCAGCAGCCCTATCTGCCCATTGGCACCCTGCGCGAAGCCCTGGCCTATCCGCAACCCGTGGCGGCCTATACCGACGAGCGCCTGACCGAAGTCCTGCGGCACTGTCGCCTGGACCAGCTGGTGGAGCACCTCGACGAAAGCCGTCATTGGGAACGTACCCTGTCGCCGGGCGAGCAGCAGCGCGTCGCCCTGGCCCGGGCGCTGCTCTATGCCCCCGACTGGCTGTTTCTCGACGAAGCCAGCTCGGCGCTGAGCGAAGCGGACGAGCGCGCGCTCTATGAGCGCCTGCTGGCGGAGAACCCCGGCCTGACCCTGGTCAGCGTCGGCCATCGTCCGAGTCTGCGCGCCTACCACCGTCGCCACCTGCTGCTGGAGGGGCAAGAGTTGCGTCCTAGAGCGGTTGGCGAGGCATCCTGATATGGACTAAGCGGTCTAAATCGGGCGTTTGGGAAGAGGGGGGTGCTATGATTCCAGAGTCCCTTCAATCGGTACGAGAATCCATGTCAGCATCCACCGTATCCCGCCCCCGAAAAAGACCCCGTAGCCTGGCAGAAGAGGTCGTCGGAGTGCTTATTCAGCAGATCGGCGACGGCCAATTCCAGCCTGGCGACAAGCTTCCCACCGAGTCGGCCATCATGCAGGCCCAGGGCGTGAGCCGCACCGTGGTGCGCGAGGCCATTTCCCGACTGCAGGCCGGTGGCTATGTGGAGACTCGCCACGGCATCGGCACCTTCGTGCTGGAGCGGCGCCCCGAGTCGCCGCTGCCGATCGACCCGGCCACCATCACCACCCTCAAGGACGTGCTGGCGATGCTCGAGTTGCGCATCAGCCTGGAAGTCGAGGCCGCCGGCCTGGCCGCCCAGCGCCGCTCGGCCGAACAACTGCAGGCCATGTGGGCATTGCTGGAAGCCATGCGTACCGGCGTCGAAGGGCCCGATCGTGCGGTGAGCGCCGACCTGGAGCTGCACTTGCTGATCGCCAGCTCGACCGGCAATCGCTATTTCAGCGACATCATGAGCTACCTGGGCACGGTGCTGATTCCCCGGACCCGCCTCAATTCCGCCTATCTCGCCCACGATGACCAGCAGCTCTACCAGCGCCGTCTGGATGCCGAGCACGAAGCCATCGTCCAGGCCATCGAAGACGGCAACCTGGAAGCGGCTCGCGCCGCCATGCGACTGCACCTGAGCAACAGCCGCGAACGCCTGAGACGCGCCCACGAAGAAATGGAGCGTCAGGCGGAAGAGGTCTGAAACAGGGCTGGAGCGTCTTGAGGAGCATTTTTCTGGTTGGGGCTTGCCCCTTCCACAAAAGAGGTTGTACGATGACTTACAACAGGTAGCGGGCCTGCCGCACCTCAGTCCAACCTATGCCGAGGCACTCAAGATGACTCCACAAGAACTCAAACACGTCCTCTCTTCCGGTCTGCTGTCCTTCCCGCTGACCGATTTCGATGCCAACGGCGACTTCCGTCCCGACACCTATGCCAAGCGTCTGGAGTGGCTGGCCCCCTACGGCGCGACCGCGCTGTTCGCCGCCGGCGGCACCGGTGAGTTCTTCTCGCTGGAAGCCAGCGAATACAGCGGCGTCATCAAGACCGCGGTGGACACCTGCCAGGGCAGCGTGCCGATCCTCGCCGGGGTCGGTGGCTCCACCCGCCAGGCCATCGCCTATGCCCAGGAAGCCGAGCGTCTGGGCGCCAAGGGCCTGCTGCTGCTGCCGCACTACCTGACCGAAGCCAGCCAGGACGGCGTGGCCGCCCATGTCGAAGCCGTCTGCAAGTCGGTCAAGATCGGCGTGGTGGTCTACAACCGCAACGTCTGCCGCCTGCAGCCCCATCACCTGGAGCAACTGGCCGAGCGCTGCCCGAATCTGATCGGCTACAAGGACGGTTTGGGTGACATCGAACTGATGGTCGCCATCCGCCGTCGCCTGGGCGATCGCTTCAGCTACCTGGGCGGCCTGCCCACCGCCGAAGTCTATGCCGCCGCCTACAAGGCGCTGGGCGTACCGGTCTATTCCTCGGCCGTGTTCAACTTCGTGCCCAAGACCGCCGTGCAATTCTACGAAGCCATCGCCCGTGACGATCACGAGGCGGTCGGCAAGCTGATCGACGACTTCTTCCTGCCGTATCTGGAAATCCGCAACCGTTGCGCCGGCTATGCCGTCAGCATCGTCAAGGCTGGCGCCAAGATCGCCGGCTACGATGCCGGTCCGGTGCGGACCCCGCTGACCGATCTCAAGCGGGACGAATACGAGCAGCTGGCCGCGCTGATGGACAAGCTCGGTCCGCAGTAACATCTGCTACCCGGGAGGTGCTCCGGCACCTCTCCTCCCGTTGCACAACCCGCGGCCAGTCGCTTGGTCGCGGGCTTTTTTTTGCCCACTCGCCAGGGTTGGGCAGCAGGCTGCGGGCAGCGACCGGCTTAAGCCATCGCTAAGGACTAGGTGCGAGGCTGAGCAGCTCAGCGCCTCTGCTCGCGAAGCCGGGCAGGGTGGTGCTCCAGCCCTTTCTGAGCAACCCTTCGCTTGGAGGTCCCCGCCATGAGCGCCGCCCTGCTGTATCTCGCCCTGGCTGCAGTCCCCGGACACACGACCTGCCTGGCGGCAAGACCGCCCTCGGCCGCGGCGCTGGCGCAGGCGGTCAGTCGTCCTCCCGCGGCCGGACCCCAGGCGCTGCCGGTCATCCATACCGCAGGCACCCTGCCGCATACCGGCAGCCACGACCAGTCCGCCGCGGCGGTACGGGATTTCGGCTACATGCTCGATCTGGCGCTGGCCTGGCGGGACAATCGCGATGCCGCGGCCCTGGCGCGCCTGGCCAGCTATCTCGATGCCTGGCTGCCAGGGTATCGGCCCAGGTTCCAGCCCATCGACGAGACCAATCTGAGCAATCTCATCGTCGCCTATCAGCTGACCGCGGCGGATCTGCCCGCCGCGACGGCTCGGCGTTCCCGCGCCTTCATCAAGACCCTGGCCGAGGGTTATCTGCAGCAGATGGCGGCGCATCGGGGGGATGCCCACGGGGTCTGGAGCAACAACTGGCAGAGTCACAGGATCAAGCTGGCGACCCTGGCCGCTGGCGCGCTGGATGATCCGGCGCTGTTCGCCCGGGCGCGGGCGGCCTTCGTGGCGCAGCTGTCGGTCAATCTCAAGCCCGATGGCGAGGTGCTGGACTTCGGCGAGCGCGATGCCCTGCACTATGTCGTCTACGACCTCGAACCTCTGGTGCTGGCGGCGGCGGTGGCCCAGGGTCGCGGCGAGGACTGGTTGCACGTGCCAGGCGCTGAAGGCCAGACCCTGGCCAGGGCGCTCGACTGGCTGCTGCCCTATGCGCAAGGCCAGCGCAGCCATGAGGAATTCCGCAAGACGACGGTACGCTTCGATGTGCAGCGTGCCCAGGCCGGTCTGCCCGGCTATGCGGGTCCCTGGGATCCCCGGGGCGCCAGAAACCTGTACTGGTCGGCCAGTCTGCTCGACCCGCGCTATGCGTCCATCGCCCGCCAGCTCGCTGCGACACCGCCGCGGCTGCTGTGGGCCTATGCCCCGGCCTGTCAGGGCTAGCGCCCTTATCAGTCGAGGCTGCGGATGCTGACCCGGGAGGTGCCGTCGGCCACCATGTCGAGCCGATCGGCCGCGCTGCGCGACAGGTCGATCAGGCGTCGACGAACCGTCGGGCCACGATCGTTGATGCGCACCACCACGCTGCGGCCATTGGCCAGGTTGGTGACCTGGACCCGGGTGCCGAAGGGCAGGGTGCGATGGGCCGCGGTCAGGGCGCCGGGATCGTATTTCTCGCCGCTGGCGGTGCGGCGCCCGGCGTGCCACTTGGAGTAGAAGGACGCCATGCCGGTGTCCTGATAGTCATGGGCAGCACTGGAGGACAGCGTGGGCGGGAAGCTTTCCTGACTGGCGCAACCGGCGAACAGCAGGATCAGCGACAGCAGTCCGGCACGGTGGATCCGATGCATCTCGATGCCTCCTGGCAAAACGACCGGCAGCAGCTTAAGGGCTCGCACCGAGGCTGTCAGCCCCGGTCCGTAACCCCGTGCGACTGCCGTCAGCCTTCCAGCTTCTGCTTGAGCAGCTGGTTGACCTGGCCGGGGTTGGCCTTGCCCTTGGAGGCCTTCATGGCCTGGCCGACGAAGAAGCCGAACATCTTGCCGCGCTTGGCTTCGTCGCTGGCGCGGTACTGCTCGACCTGGGCGGCGTTGGCGGCCAGGACCTCGTCCAGCATCGCCTCGATGGCGCCGCTGTCGGTGACCTGCTTGAGACCCTTGGCTTCGATGATGGCATCGGCACTCGCGCCTTCGCCGGCGGCCAGCGCCTCGAACACCATCTTGGCGATCTTGCCGGAGATGGTGTCGTCCTTGATGCGCAGGATCAGGCCGCCCAGTTGGGCCGCGCTCACCGGCGCCTGGGCGATGTCCAAGTCCTGCTTGTTGAGCAGGCTCGACAATTCGCCCATCACCCAGTTGGCCGCCAGCTTGGCGTCGCTGCTGACCTGCTGGACTTCCTCGAAGTAGTCGGCCAGTTCGCGGCTGGCGGACAGCACGCTGGCGTCATAGACCGACAGCCCGTACTCGCTCTGGAAGCGATCGCGCTTCTCGGTCGGCAGCTCGGGCAGCTGACTGCGCACCTCGGCCAGGAAGGCCGGCTCGATCACCACCGGCAAGAGGTCGGGGCAGGGGAAGTAGCGGTAGTCGTTGGCTTCTTCCTTGCTCCGCATGGAGCGGGTCTCGTCCTTGTTGGGATCGTACAGGCGGGTTTCCTGCACCACGGTGCCGCCGTCCTCGATCAATTCGATCTGGCGCTGGACCTCGTGGTTGATGGCCTTCTCGATGAAGCGGAAGGAGTTGACGTTCTTGATCTCGGCGCGGGTGCCGAAGGCCTCCTGGCCCTTGGGGCGTACCGAGACGTTGCAGTCGCAACGCAGCGAACCCTCGGCCATGTTGCCGTCGCAGATGCCCAGGTAGCGCACCAGGGCATGGATGGCCTTGACGTAGGCCACGGCTTCCTTGGCGCTGCGGATGTCCGGTTCGGAGACGATCTCCAGCAGCGGCGTGCCAGCGCGGTTCAGGTCGATGCCGCTCATGCCGTGGAAGTCTTCGTGCAGGCTCTTGCCGGCGTCTTCTTCCAGGTGCGCGCGGGTGATGCCGATGCGCTTGACGGTGCCGTCTTCCAGGGTGATGTCCAGGTGCCCCTTGCCGACGATAGGATGGTCCATCTGGCTGGTCTGGTAGCCCTTGGGCAGGTCCGGGTAGAAGTAGTTCTTGCGCGCGAAGACGTTGCGCTCGGCGATCTCGGCATCGATGGCCAGGCCGAACTTGCAGGCCATGCGCACGGCCTCGGCGTTGAGCACCGGCAGGGTGCCGGGCATGCCGAGGTCGACCAGGCTGGCGTGGGCGTTGGGCTCGGCGCCGAAGCTGGTGGCGCTGCCGGAGAAAATCTTCGATTGGGTGCTGAGCTGAGCGTGGATCTCAAGCCCGATCACGGTTTCCCATTGCATGTCTCTATCCTTCCTCAGAAGCCGCTCGGCGCCTGGCGATGCCAGTCGCTGACCTGCTGGTACTGGTGGGCGACGTTGAGCAGACGGCCTTCCTGGAAATAGTTGCCGAGCAGTTGCACGCCCACCGGCAGGCCGTCGACGAAGCCGGCCGGCATCGACAGGCCGGGAATGCCGGCGAGGTTGGCGGCGATGGTGTAGAGGTCTTCGAGATAGGCGGAGACCGGGTCGTTGCTCTTCTCGCCGAGTTTCCAGGCCAGGTTCGGCGTGGTCGGGCCGAGGATGACGTCGACCTCGGCGAAGGCCGCGACGAAGTCGTTCTTGATCAGCCGGCGGATGCGCTGGGCCTTGAGGTAGTAGGCATCGTAGTAGCCGGCCGACAGGGCATAGGTACCGACCATGATGCGGCGCTTCACCTCGGCGCCGAAGCCTTCGCCACGGGATCTCTTGTAGAGATCTTCCAGGTTGACCGGATTCTCGCAGCGATAGCCGAAGCGCACGCCGTCGAAGCGTGACAGGTTGGAACTGGCTTCGGCCGGGGCGATGACGTAGTAGGCCGGAATCGCGTGCTGCAGGGTGGGCAGCGAGATGTCCTTGACGGTGGCGCCGAGCTTCTTCAGCGCCTCGACCACGGCCAGCACCTTCTCGCCGATGCGGGCATCCAGGCCGGCACCGAAGTATTCCCGCGGCAGGCCGATGCGCAGGCCGCTCAGCGGCTGCTGCAGGGCCGCCTGGTAGTCGTCCACTGGCTGGTCGACGCTGGTGGAGTCCTTGGGGTCGAAACCGGCCATGGCCTGCAGCAGCAGGGCGCAATCCTCGGCCGTGCGCGCCAGCGGGCCGCCCTGATCGAGGCTGGAGGCGTAGGCGATCATGCCCCAGCGCGAGACGCGGCCGTAGGTGGGCTTGATGCCGGTGAGGTTGGTCAGGGCCGCCGGCTGGCGAATCGAGCCGCCGGTGTCGGTGCCGGTGGCGGCCGGCAGCAGGCGCGCGGCCACGGCCGCGGCGGAGCCACCGGAAGAGCCGCCCGGTACCCGGGTGACGTCCCAGGGATTCTTCACCGGGCCGTAGTGGCTGGACTCGTTGGCCGAACCCATGGCGAATTCGTCCATGTTCAGCTTGCCGAGGGAGACGGCGCCCGCCGCGGCCAGACGCTCCACCACGGTGGCGTCATAGGGCGCCTTGAAGCCGGTGAGGATCTTCGAGCCGCAGCTGGTCAGCACCCCCTGGGTGCAGAACAGATCCTTGTGGGCGAGAGGCGCACCGAGCAGGGCGCCGTTTTCGCCGGCGGCGCGCCGGGCGTCGGCAGCCCGCGCCTGGGCCAGCGCCTGGTCGGGGGTCACGGTGATGAAGCTGTTGAGCCGGGGGGCGAGCTGTTCGATCCGCTGCAGCAGGCCGCGGGTCAGTTCCTCGGCGGAAAAATCCTTGGCGGCCAGGGCGGCGGCGATTTCGGTCAGGGTCAGCTGATGCATGTCGTGTCTCACTCGATCACCTTGGGAACCAGGTACAGGCCGGCTTCCACGGCCGGGGCGATGGCCTGGTAGGGCTCGCGCCGGTCGCCTTCGGTGGCCTGGTCGGGTCGCAGGCGCTGGGTGGCTTCCAGCGGGTGGGCGAGGGGGGCGATACCCGTGGTATCCACGGCCTGCATCTGGTCGACGAGGCCGAGGATGTCGTTGAGGGTGGCGGTGGTAGCGACGAGATCCGCCTCATCGAGACCCAGGCGGGCCAGGTGAGCGATCTTTTCGACGTCGGTGCGTTCGAGCGCCATCGGCTTCTCCAAGCAGGAAGGCGGCGTGACCCGGTTGGCGGCCGCGTA